>CAYPQR010000292.1:0-4506 GCA_964412865.1 uncultured Intrasporangiaceae bacterium | reverse complement strand
CCCTTGCCACCGACCGCCGTGGTCAGCGACTCCGCGAGAATGGTCTCTCCCGGCTTTGGAAAACGGCTCACCGTGATGGAGTGGTCGACGTTGATCGACCCGACCACGACGACCCGATCAGGCATCCGCGTCACCCGGCTGTGCCCCGGTGATCAGGGCCACCAGATCATCGGCGGAGACCTCGGACACGCGCCGGCGCGCAACTGTCGAGCCTCGCCGCAGGACGACCGCGACATCGGCGATCCGCTTGACCTGCGACATGTCATGACTGATCAGCAGCACCGTGACACCCCGATCGCGCAAGCGGGTGATCAACGCCTCGACGGCCGCGGTTTCCCGCACTCCCAAAGCGGCCGTCGGCTCGTCCATGATGACCAATTGCTTGCCCCAGTGCGCCGCCCGGGCAATAGCGATGCTCTGCCGCTGACCGCCCGACATACGTCGGACGGTCGTCGAGACACTGGGAATATCGACGTCGAGCTCCTTGAGGATCTGCGTCGCCTGACCACGCATAGCCTTCTTGTCGAGGATCACGAACGGTCCTGTGCCCTTGATCAGTTCGCGTTGCAGGAAGAGGTTCTGCCACACCGGCAGGTCATCGATGAGTGACAACGTCTGATAGACGGTCTCGATACCCGCCCGACGGCACTCCCCCGGCGAGGAGAACTCGACCGGGCTACCGTTCAGTTCGATCGTGCCCGTGTCGGGTGGATGCACACCGGTCATACACCGGACCAGGGTCGACTTGCCCGCCCCGTTGTCGCCGAGAAGGGCCGTGACCTCGCCACGTTTGAGCACGAGATCGGCGTGCCGCAGCGCCTGCACCGCATCGAACGACTTGCTCAGACCGCGAGCCTCCAGCAGGATGTCGGTCTTTTCCATGACATCGGATGGCATGTGTCTCCCCTATCGCTGGAACCGAGAGATGAACGCGGCGCCGAGCACGACGACACCCACCGCGATCGGCTGGTAGTACTGCGAGATGTTCAGCAGCGTAAAGCCATTGAGCAGCGTCTGCAGCAGAACGGCGCCGGCGACCGTGCCGAGGATCGAGGCGCGGCCTCCACTCAGGCTGGTCCCGCCGAGCACGACTGCCGCGATCGAGCTGAGCAGCAGATCTGTCTGCATCGTCGGGTCGGTGCCGCCGTTGTTGGCGACGAAGAGTACACCCGCGATGCCGCACGCCAGGCCCGAACCCGCGTATGCGAGCAGGCGGATGCGCCGCACGTTGATGCCGACGTCACGTGCGGCATCGATGTTGCCTCCTGTGCTCAGGAAGTAGGCGCCGGTGCGTGTCCAGAACATGATGAATGCGGTGATGACGGCGACCACCACGCCTACGAACCAGAACCAGCGGATCGGGCCCGCGCCATTCAGCGCCAGCTCCTGCATGAAGTCGGATGAAACCGGCACCTGGTTGCCGCCGGTGAGCAACAGCGTGATGCCACTGACCACCGACAAAGAGCCCAGCGTGACGATGAAGTCGGCCATCCGCAGATGTCCGACGAGCACACCGTTGAGGACGCCTACCAGCAGTCCGGCCAGGATCCCCGCGATCACCGACAGCGTGATGCCCCAACCGTGGGTGTAGGTCCAGCCGATCACCGTCGCCGCCCATGGCAGGTTCGACCCCACCGAAAGGTCGATGCCGGCCACCGTGATCACCAGTTGTTGACCCATCGACATCACGACGAGGATGGCGGCCGAGACGAAAAGGGCCGTCATGTTGCTGGCCGTGAGGAACTTCGGCGTTGCGATGAAGAAGATGATGAACAGGGCGAGCAAGGCGATCGGCGCGGCATAACGCGCGACGGATTCCCCGACTCGGTGGCGTTGCGCGGACTGCGCGTCGTCAGCGGTCGCGACCTGCGTCGACATGATCTAACTCCTTGTCGTGATTGGATATTCGATAGTCGGCGCTATTTTCCGGTCGCCTTCGGGGCACCGAACGGGTCGGAGAACTTCGTGAATGGTTTCGGGAAGCTCGAGATCGCCTTGTCCACGTTTTCCTTGTTGATGAACTCGATGGGCGCGACCACCCGCTTCGGGATCTTCTTGCCCGCCACCAAAGCCATGCAGGCCTGCACAGCCATCTGGCCCTCGGCGTATGGGTACTGAGAGATGGTGCCGGTGTTAACGCCCTTCTTCACCGAGTTCAGCATCTCCTGGATGCCGTCGACCGAAATGATCTTGATCTTGCCCTGCTTGCCGGCGTTCTTGACCGCCTGCGCCGCACCGAGACCCATCGTGTCGTTCGCAGCGAAGATGCCCTTGATGTCGGGGTGTGCCTGCAGCATCGCCCTCGTCACCGTCAGTGCCTTGTTTTGGTCATAGTCGGCGGGCTGTGACGAGACGATCTTCAGCTTGCCGTCCGTCACCTTCTTGAAGCCCTTCAGACGGTTGATGCCGTTCTGCTCACCCGCAATGCCCTGCAAAACAGCCACATTGCCCTTCCCGCCGAGCGCCTTGAGCAGTTGTCTGCCGGCCTTCTCGCCGGCCGACAGGTTGTCGGATCCGATGAAGGTCGCGTACGACACGCCCGCCTTCTTCGAAGCGGATGGGCTGATCTGTGTGTCGAGGTTGAGGATCGGGATCTTCTTCCGGGCAACCGGAACGAGCGGGGTGATGACGTTGGTCGAGTTCACCGGGACCACGCCGAAGCAGTTGTAGTCCTGACCGGCCAGGGTGCGGATCTGGGCGTTCTCGCCCTGGGAGTCTGTCTCGTTCTTGCCCGCCTTGACGGTGACCTCCACGCCCTGCGCCTTGCCTTCGGCCAGTGCTCCGTCGCGCAGCGCGGCCCAGTAAGGATTGGTGAAGTCACGTGTCACGATGGCGATCTTCGCCTTTGACCCGCCCTTCGCCGGTTGGCCGTGCCCGGACGATCCGCTCGTCGAAGCGCTGTCCGATCCCCCGCGGCCACACGCCGCAGTGCCGGCAAGCACCATGCCGGCGATTGCGACCAGCGCCGAAGTGTTCCTGATGTGCGATTTCATCGTGCTCTCCTTTGAACCACTGGATGATGAGACGTCGTATTCGCTGGTGGCGATTGATCAGGCCGGCGGCACTCCGCAAGAGGCGCGCCGGACGAAGGTGCATGCCGGACGCTGCCCGGCGCCGCCGACGACCGCGTCGCCCTTGATCAGTGCCAGCAGCGCATCCACCGCTGCTGCCGCGAGCTCACCGATCGGTTGAGCGATCGCCGTCATCGGAGGATCGAGCAGCTCGAGCCAGGGCGCGTCGTCGAACGACATCAGGGACAGGTCCAACGGGACGCGCAGGCCCCTGTCACGCGCCGCTTTCAACGCGCCGATGGCCATCGGACCATCGGCCGCGATGATCGCGGTCGGTTGCCGCTTCTCGTCCAAGAGTCTGCTGGTGGCTCGGAATCCGCTGTTCTCACGGAAATCCCCCTCCTCAACGAGGATCTCTCGGGAGCTGATGCCGGCATCGACCAACGCATCCCGGATCTCCTGGCGACGCATCCGGCCCAGAGGCGTATCCAGGGGTGGCGCCACGACGCCCACCCTGCGATGTCCGAGGGTGACGAGCAGTTCGGCGGCCTCGGCAAGGGACTCGCTCGTGTCGCTACGCACCGTCGGCAACGCCCGTAGGTGCTTGGCTGCCTCGCCACGACCAGGCACGGTGATGGGCCGGTCGACGATCACCAGCTTTGCCTTCGACGCCCCCGCTGCGCGCAGCCCGGGTGTCGCCGACGACGCGGGCACGAGAAGTACGCCGTCCGCCCTGCTGCCGGCCAACAGATCCAACAGGTAATTGTCCTGCCGCGCGGCGTCCTCGTCGGAGTTGCAGAGCATCACCGCATACCCCGACTCACCCGCATGGCGCTCCACCTCACGGGCCAGCTCGCCGAAGAACGGGTTGGCGACGTCGCTCACGATCAGGCCGATAGTGCGCGTCGCGTCGGTGCGCAGTGCGCGCGCAGCCGTGTTGGGCCGGTATCCGAGCTCGTTCGCAGCGGCGATCACGCGCTGCCTCGTCTTTTCGGCGACACGACGATTGCCGGACAGCGCAAGCGACACCGTCGCCTCGCTCACCCCGAGCGACGCGGCAATGTCACTGAGCCGGACAACCACGCGAAACCTCTGTTCAATCGTTTTAATTTAATCGATTGAACAGACTATGGCACGTCAGTGACCTGCGCCACAACCCCGTCGGCCGACTTCTGACCCTCGACTCCCGGAATTCGCAAGCCATCAGGGACAGCAACATCCGATGTATGCCGCGAGTGCCTCAGCTGTCCGAGCTACGGTGCCCACCGATATGGATTACCGTTCGCCCGCATGGAGCGGAGCGCCGGAGGGAGAACTCCGAGCCGGCTCTGTCAACCGGCTTGGCAACGCGCCTTACGAGGTCTCGCTCCCCCGCGCGCCGCGCTCTATGCGGGAGGCACCCCCATTGCTCGCCCTGGGGACTCGTCTACTCGACCAGCCACGAGAGGGACCGGCCGCCCGTCTCACGGGCGGCCGTCGCCGACGTCACCCGCCG
>CAYPQR010000291.1:0-4521 GCA_964412865.1 uncultured Intrasporangiaceae bacterium | reverse complement strand
CCTCGCGGGGTTCTCGCGCTCCCGCGGGGCGTGACCACACCCCGCGAGGGGCGCCGGGCCCCGCGACAGGAGTATCACCCCGCGAGGGGCGCCGGGCCCCGCGAGGGGTCCGCACCGAGACGTGGCGACAGATCCTGAGATAGAACGACTCGATAAGTCGAATAACCCACATCGATGGATCGCATCGTGTAATTTCTTGCCGTTCCCGGGCCGTCGGCCCATCAATCGTCATCGATGCGAGAGGTTTGCTGTGTCACCACACCGCGATCCCAACAAGGCGCCACCGGCCAACACCGGGCTGCTGGTGCTCACCGGAATCCTGCTGGTCATCCCCATGCTGGCCCTCATCCCCGTCGGGTGGTATTCGAAGCAGGACCCCAAGCTCGGGCCCTTCCCGTTCTTCGTCTGGTATCAGATGGTCTGGGTCTTCCTCACCGCCGGCCTCACCTGGTGCGCCTACCTGCTCGTGCAGAAGGCTCGCCCGCATCAGCCGATCACGCCGTCCGATGAGGAGAGTGCCGTCCGATGATGCTCACCACAGCCAACCCCTCGACACCCGACACCGGCGTCAACGGCATCGGCCTGACGGTGCTGATCGTGCTCTTCCTCGTCGTCACCGTCATGGGCTTCCTCGCCACCAGGTGGCGCAAGTCGGGGTCCCTGGACAGTCTTGACGAATGGGGCCTGGGCGGAAGGTCGTTCGGCACCTGGATCACCTGGTTCCTTCTGGGTGGCGACCTCTACACCGCATACACCTTCGTCGCAGTGCCGGCGGCCATGTTCGCGCTCGGCGCCACGTCCGGCTTCTTCGCCGTGCCCTACACGATCGTCGCCTACCCCATCATCTTCTTCTTCATGTCTCGCCTGTGGTCGGTCAGCCACCGGCACGGGTATGTCACGGGCGCCGACTTCGTGCGCGGACGCTACGGCTCACGAGGCCTCTCGCTCGCCGTCGCCGTCACGGGCATTCTTGCGACGCTGCCATACATCGCGTTGCAGCTCGTGGGAATCCAGGCGGTGCTCGAGGTGGCCGGAGTCGGTGGCAGCGGCAACTGGTTCATCAAGGACCTGCCGCTGATCCTCGCCTTCGCGATCCTGGCGGCCTACACGTATTCCAGCGGCCTGCGCGCGCCGGCAGTCATCGCCTTCGTGAAGGACGCGCTGATCTATCTGGTGATCATCGTGGCTGTGCTCTATCTGCCCAGCAAGGTCGGCGGATGGGACCACATCTTCGACGCGGTCAACGCCAAGCACGACGCCGACCCGAGCTTCGCCAACGTCGTGCCGCAACCGGCGCAGTGGACGTATGTCACGCTCGCATTCGGTTCGGCGATGGCGCTGTTCATGTATCCCCACTCGATCACCGCAGTGCTGTCGTCGAAGAGCCGCAAGACGATTCGGCGCAATTCGGCGATCCTTCCGGCCTACTCGTTCGTGCTCGCGCTGCTTGCGTTGCTGGGCTGGATCGCCATCGCGGCAGGCACCAAACCGCTCGGGTTCGACGGCAAACCCAACGCGCAGCTGGTCGTGCCGCAGCTCTTCGAGGACCAGTTCCCGAGCTGGTTCGCGGGTATCGCCTTCGCGGCCATCGCGATCGGCGCGCTCGTGCCGGCGGCGATCATGTCGATCGCGGCGTCCAACACCTTCACCCGCAACATCTACAAGGAGTGGCTGAAGCCCGGCGCCACCGCCGAGCAGGAGGCAAAGGTCTCCAAGCTGGTGTCGCTCATCGTGAAGGTCTTCGCGGTCGTGTTCGTGCTGGCGCTCGACAAGCAGAACGCCATCAACATGCAGCTGCTGGGCGGCATCTGGATCCTGCAGACGTTCCCGGCGATCGTCATCGGGCTCTACACGCGCTGGCTGCACCGGTGGGGTCTGCTGATCGGCTGGGCCGTCGCCATGGTCTATGGCACGTGGAAGGCCTACGGCATCTCCAGCCCCAACACCAGCCACTTCGGCGGCTCTGCGGCGAACATCCCGATCATCAACGAGCTCGGCTACATCGCGGTCACCGCGTTGGTGATCAACGTGCTCGTCGCGGTCGTGGTGACCTTGATCCTCAAGGCCGTCAAGGTGCCGAACGGCGTCGACGAGACGGTCAAGATCGACTACTTCGCCGACTCCGACGACCCGAAGGTCGCCTCCTTCGACCCCAACCCGCTGGCTGAGGCCAACGTGGGCGGACCCGGTCGCGAGACCGATCCGGTCTGAGCCGACGCATCCCGTCTGCGGGCGTCGTCCACCCCGGTGGGCGGCGCCCGCCCGCATGTCAGCCGGGTCAGCCGGTGCGCGTCCCGTGCGGCCCGGCCACCCGCACCAGCGCGTCGAGCACGGCCGGGTCGTATTCGTAGCCGAGCCCGAGATAGAGCCGCTCGACGGCCTCCGCGTGCCGCTGCGGCATACCTCGGGTGAGGTCGTCATAGGCGTTGCAGACCTTGATGATCCGGCTGGCGAGCGGCACCGACTCCCCCATCTCGCGCACCTGGCGGTATTGCGTGGCCTGGGCCTCCATGATCATCGCCACGTCGTCGAGCGCCTCGGTGCGCAGGACGATGTCGGCCCCCTGGTGGGCGATGTGGGCCTGGTCTCTGGGTGCCGCCTCCACGGTCGCGCCGCCGGGGATCGGCTCGTCGAGGTAGACCTGGCCGATGTCGTGCAGCAGCGCGGCATCCTCCAGCATCACGAGTTCGCGCTCGGTCAGGTGCAGCTCCTTGCCCACCCTCATGCACAGGTCGGCCACGCGCCGCGAGTGTCCCGACGGCGTATAGCCCGCGACCTCGGTCAGGCGGGACAGCGCGGCGATGGTCTGCCGCCGGGTGTCATGCACCTTGACCCGCTGGCGGATCGTGTAGTGCAGCAGCAACAGCGGGAAGCTCATCAAGACGATCGACAGCACACCGAGTGGCGCCAGCCCGAGCGCGATGGCGATCCCTGTCGAGAGTGCGCCGAAGGCGACGGGCCCCATACCCTTCACGTTGTCCACCAGGGCCGGCAGCGTCTGCCTCGGCCACTTGGTGACCAGCGTGATGAGGAGGATCTCGACACCGACCGCGATGATGCCGATGGCGAACATCAGCATCGTCATCCGCCATCGGCTGGCCGACCAGTCCGGATATCGCGCCAGCCCGGTCTTCCCGTCGAAGATCGGCAGGGCCCGAAACAGCACGGCCGCGACCGTGGTGCTGATCTGCCGGGACGCCAGGTGCCCCCAATGGATCGGCCGGTGGGAGATCGTCCACCGGGCCGCGGCGCCGAACAGCAGCCCGGTGGCCGATGCGAGCACGACGCCTCGTGCGTGATACGGCAGTGCCCCGACCCCGGACATCTCGGAGGCGAACGCCATGCCCAGACCGATCGCCTGTGACACCGGTGCCATGAGCTCGCCACCGGGTGCCCGCACGACCAGCAGGGTGCTGAACCCGATGGCGACGACGAACACCAGGATCGCCGAGCCGGTATGACCGGCGGCCGGAGCACCGTCGGCCACGACGAACACGAGCGCCACGGCGATCGTCGCCAGCGCACCCGCGATGACCAGACCGCGCTCGATGACCCCCGCACGCATTCCGGGTCACGCCCCGACTTCGCGGCGCGTGGCCAGTTGATCCGACACCGCCGGCAGGTCGTGATCGAGCCCGGCGGCGACGGTCACGTCGTCGTGGTCCTCTCGGGCGGTCAGCCGCTCGAGCCGTGCCTGCACCCGCAGGATCGCGGTCACACACCGCGGATCGAACTGGCCGCCCGACCGCTCCTGCAGGATGGCGAGCGCCTCAGGCGTGCTCTGCGCGTCCCTGTCGAGGCGCGGGGTGGTCAGCGCGCAGTAGGCATCGGCGACCGCGATGATCCGCGACAGCAACGGGATGTCGTCGCCGGCGAGCCCGTGCGGGTAGCCGCGCCCGTCCCACCGCTCGTGGTGGTGCCGGATGGCGACGATCGCGCTGGAGAGGAAGTCGATGTCACGCAGCATCTCCACGCCGCGCATGGGGTGCTGGCGGATCCGCTCTCGGTCGAACCGGCTCATCGACCGGTCGTCGTCGAACGACCGCGGACGCGGACCGACCAGGCCGATGTCGTGCAACTGCGCAGCGAACTGCAACGCCTCGACCCTGCGTGGCGACAGGTGCATGGCCTCGGCGATCAGCGAGCAGGTGGCCGCGACGCGGGCGCTGTGCCCGCGCATGACGGGGTCGCGGGCCTCGACGGCCGCGACGAGCGCCGCAACGGTGCGCTGATGTGCCTCGCGCTCGGCATACCGTTGGGTCAGCGACCACTGGGCGAGCAGCAGTGGAGCGATCATCACCAGCACGCTGACCAGCTCCAGGCCGGCGGGCGCCCAGAGCACGGCGAAGAGGAAGCCGATCACCGCATACCCGAGGTAGGAAACCCAGGACGACGAGACGGTCTGGAGCAGCGACTGCCACATCGATGCGCCCGTCGTCAGCGAGATCATCCCCCCGATGAAGAGCATATTGGACGCGAACACGGTCACCATCGCGGCGAACAGTGGAAGCAGGCTGTGCA
>CAYPQR010000290.1:0-4521 GCA_964412865.1 uncultured Intrasporangiaceae bacterium | reverse complement strand
GGCTCGCGCACCGAGTGCACGTCGACCGCGGTCGAGGCGTTGCTGGAGAAGTCGCCCTTCAGCAGCTGCGAGATGCCGCAGGCGAGTTCGACGACCTCGAGGCCGCGGGCGATCTCGCCGAGGGCGTCGGAGTGCACCTTGCCGTGCTCGGCGGTGATGAGCTGCGCCAGCTCGTCCTTGCGCGCCACCATCAGCTCGCGGAAGGCGAAGATCACCTGGGTGCGGCGCGCGAGCGACGTGTCGGCCCAGGCCTTGCTCGCGCGGGTCGCGGCGGCGATCACCTGCTGGGCGTCGTCCTCACTGGCGAGCGCGACCTTGCCGGTCACCTCGCCGGTCGCGGGATTGGTCACCTCGGCCCACTGGCCGCCGGTGCCCTCCCATTCATGTCCGTCCACCCAGTGCGGGATCACAGTGGTCATCGAGAGTCTCCTCATGGTCGTCGGTATGCCTCCATGGTGGGACGCGATCGGCCGAGTGGAGCCCGACATTCTGTAGGCTGTTCTGGTATCGCCCGACACTGTGTCACCCGAGGGAGCGAGCTGTGGCCGCACTGACCGTCGCCGACGTGCTGGCGATGCCGGTGGTCCGCGCCGCGGGACCGCAGGTGGTCGCCGGCCAGGACGGATTGCGCGGCACGGTGCGCTGGGTACACACGACGGAGCTGGCCGACATCGCTCCCCTGCTGCGCGGCGGCGACCTCGTGCTCACGACCGGCATCGCCCTGCCCGACACCGACGCGGGCCTGCGCGACTTCGCGACGAGTCTCGGCAGCAGCGACGCCGCCGGCCTGCTGATCGAACTGGGCCGGCGCTGGACCCAGGTGCCCGACGCGCTGCGAGACACCTGCGCCGAGCAAGACCTTCCGTTGATCGCGCTCACCCGGGAGGTGCGTTTCGCCGCCGTCGCGCAGGCCGTCGGCGAACGCATCGTCGACGAGCAGCTCGCGCAGTTGCGCGACGCCCAGCGCGTGCACGACACGTTCACCGAGCTGTCGATCGCCGAGGCCGGCCCCCGCGAGATCCTCGAGGCGGTGCAGCGGCTCTCCGGCGCGGCGGTCGTGCTGGAGAACGAGGAGCACCGGGTGCTCGACTACCGCGCCGGACCGAGCGACATCACCGATTTCCTCACCGACTGGCAGATCCGCTCTCGCAGAGTGCATCTGGAGGGCCGCACCTCCTGGGACGAGGACTCCGGTCTGCTCGTCACGCGCCTCGGCCGCAAGGACCGCGGCTGGGGGCGCCTGGTCGTGCAGTCCCCCGCGCCACCCACACAACGGCTCATCGCGATGGCCGAGCGTGCCGCGGCTGCCCTGGCGATGCACCGGCTGCACGACCGCCACCGTGACAGCCTGGTGCGCCGCACCCACCACGAGCTGCTCGTCTCACTGCTGCTCGACCCGACCGACCCGGAGCTCCTGCGCCGCTGCGAGCTCGCCGGATTGCCCACCACCACACGCACCTTCATCGGTATGACGTTCCGGCCGCGGGTCGTCGGGCTCGGGGCCCGCGATGGCCTGGAGACCGAGGATGTCGTCGCCGCCGTGGTGCACGCGGCCCACCGCATCCGCGTGCCGGCACTGGCCTGCGAACTCGACCAGGACGTGCGGGTGCTGCTGTCGATGACCCCCGGCGCCGACGCGCGCGAGGTGGCGGGACGCCTCGCGCGGGACGTCGGCCACCATCATGACGTGACGGTCGGGGCCGGCCGCGCGACGGCGCATACGGGCGAGATCGACCGCACCCTGCGCGAGGCGCAGCACGTCGTCGAGTCGATCCCGCAGGATCAGGGCGGCCGCGTCGTGCACTGGCTGGAGGACGTCCACCTGCGCGGCCTGCTCACGCTGCTCGGCGACGACGAACGGCTGCGACTCTTCGTCGACCGCGAACTGGCGCCACTGAAGGAGCACGACCGGCGGCACGGCACGACGCTGCTCGCCGCCGTGACCGCGCTCGTCGAGCATCCGGGTGGCAAGTCGCACGCGGCCGCCGAGTTGCACCTGTCGCGGCCGGCGTTCTATGACCGGCTGGCGAAGGTGGAGGCCCTGCTCGGCGTCGACCTCGACGACCCCGACATCCGCGTCTCGCTGCACGTGGCGATCCTCGCCGACCAGCTCACCCACGGCCGGCTGGACGCCTGAGCAGCTCCCGCCCGGTCAGTTCAGCGGAGCCAGACGCTGGAGTCCGAGCGCCTGCTGCTGCGCGACCCGCACGAAGGCGTGCGCCGCCTCCACGAGATGACGCTCGCGGTGCCAGGCGATGCCGACGACCCGCGGCGGCACCCCGGCGAGCGGCACCGTGCGCACCTCGGACCGGGCGGGATCGACCGACAGCCACGAGACGACGGCCGTGCACACCCCCTCGGCGACCAGCCCGACGATCGTGCCGTTGTCGTTGGAGCGATAGCGGATCCGGTCGACCAGCTCGGGGCGGCTCAGGCGCTGCTCGATGGCGTGCACGCTGCGCATACGCCCGTAGGTCGCGAGGGGACCCTCCAGCTGCCCCGGGTCGAGATGCGCCCGGCCGAGCCCGAGCCGGCTGTCCCGGGGAACGACCGCGACGTACGGGTCCTCGAGCAGCTCCCGGTAGGCATACGGACCGACCGGCATCGGCAGCGCCACGAACGTGAGGTCCAGGGTGCCGTTTTCGACCATGGCGAGCAGCTCGGCGTCATCC
The DNA here is from genome assembly GCA_964412865.1 of uncultured Intrasporangiaceae bacterium. Classification (GTDB taxonomy): domain Bacteria; phylum Actinomycetota; class Actinomycetes; order Actinomycetales; family Dermatophilaceae; genus Leekyejoonella. The sequence goes on along the minus strand of CAYPQR010000290.1, from coordinate 1,849 downwards.
TCCTCCTCGTGCAGTTCGACCCGCACCCGCGGCCAGACCTGGGTGAACTCGCGGATGACGCCGGGCAGCAGCCGGGTGCCGACGCTCTGGTAGCAGCCGAGCCGTAGCACGCCGGCAGCCCCCTCGGCGAGGGCCGCCAGGTCGGCGCGGGCGCTGTGCAGCCGGGCGACCACGGCATCCGCGTGGGCCACCAGCACCTGCCCGGCCTGGGTCAGGGCGACCTCGCGGGCGCCGTTGCGCCGTTCGACGAGGCGCTGGCCCACGAGCCGCTCGAGCCGGGCGATCTGCTGGCTGACGGCCGACTGGGTGTAGTCGAGCTCATCCGCGGTCCTGCTGAACGAGCGGGTGCGTGCGATCGACGCCAGGGTGACGAGGTGACGCACTTCGATGCCCTCGGACGGGTCGGCCATGACAAATCATTACTGCTTCTGATGACTTTGTGCAACAACACGACTGGCTCTGATGCGTATGTGTGCCGAGGATGGAATGCGACAGCGGCACGGAGCAAAGGAGCACGACATGTCATCGATCACGACGGGCACCCCGGTCTACGCCGACGTGGTGGACCTCGACCGGTATCCGATCCACGAGCTGGACGGCGACCGAGGCCGCACGCTGGTCGCCGAGTGCCGCCGGACCCTGGCGGACACCGGCGTGTGCAACCTGCACGGGTTCGTCACCCCGGAGGCCGTGGCGCGGATGATCGAGATCGCCCAGGACCTGGCCCCGAAGGCCTGGGCCTCCGACCGGACCCACACCATCTACTTCGAGCCCGTCGACGAGTCCGTCCCCGCGACGCATCCGCGCGCGCACCAGGTGCGCTCCGCCAAGCACGGCATCGCCTACGACCACATCCCCGCCGACGCGCCGATGCGCCGGCTCTACGAGTCCGACGACTTGACGCGTTTCATCGCGGCCGTGCTCGAGAAGCCGGTGCTCTATCGCAGCGCGGACCCGCTGGACGCCCTCCAGATCACCACGTTCCACCCGGGCGAGGAGCTCGGCTGGCACTTCGACCGCAGCGAATTCTCCATGACGGTCATGTATCAACCCGCCGACCAGGGCGGCGAATTCGTGTATGCGCCGGGGCTGCGCAGCGAGGACGACGAGCACTATGCCGAGGTGGAGCAGGTGCTGCAGGGCGACACCAGCCGCCTGAAGGTCCTCCCCGGCGGGCCGGGCACGCTCGCCTTCTTCCGCGGCGAGCACGCCCTGCACCGGGTCACCCCGATCGAGGGTTCGACTCCGCGCATCAACTCGGTGCTGACGTATGGCGAGCGCCCCGACATGCGGCTGAACGACCTGACCTCGCAGATCTTCTACGGCCGCACGTCGAGCTGAGCAGCCGCTGCTCCCCGGCGCGGTCTCACGCGTCGGGGAGGATCTGCCTCAGCAGCGGCGCCTGCAGGCGATCCCAGGGCGAGATGGCGCTGTGCGGATCGGCCGCCTCGTCGAGGAAACGCTGCCAGGGCCACCATTCGTAGGCCGCGACCTCGTCGGGGTGCGGGTCCGGCGACCCGGTCAGCCGGCAGACATACACCGGGCAGAGTTCGTTTTCGACGATCCCCTCGTATTCCGCGCGGTAGGAGAAGTCGGGCAGCACGAGCCGCAGGTCGGCGGGCTCCAGGCCGAGCTCGTAGTCGAGCCGCCGCGACACCGCATCCTCCACGGGCTCACCGGGCGCCGGGTGCCCGCAGCAGGTGTTGGTCCAAAACCCCGGGAAGGTGCGCTTGTGCAGAGCCCGGCGCGTCATCAGCAGGCGCCCGTCCGAGTCGAACCCGTAGCAGGAGAACGCCAGGTGCCTCGGCGTCTCGTGGCTGTGCACGGTCGCCTTGTCCGCCGTGCCCAC
>CAYPQR010000289.1:0-4557 GCA_964412865.1 uncultured Intrasporangiaceae bacterium | reverse complement strand
AGCGGCGCCGACTCGACCGAGCCGAGTTGCCGCGCGTCCTTGGCGGCGGTGACCTTCGACCCGACCCGGGCGGTGATGCCCCGCTTCGCCAACTGCGTCACGAGGGCCTTCTGGACCTCCCGGTCCGGTGACTGCACGGCCGGGTTCGGCGGGTCGGACCGTTGGGTCGACAGGCCCATCTGCGCGATCCGCGCCGTATAACCGTTCGCGAGGAAACCGCTCGTCCACCCCGGCGCGACCAGCGGGCCGGGCGCATAACTGGCGTCGAAATCGACGGTGACACGGGTCTTTCCCGCGGCCTTCAGCTTCCGTGCCACCTCGGCGGCCAGATCGGCGACCCCGGCGTGCCCGCTCACCGCGTCGGGATCGCCCTTGCCGGGGTTCAACACCGTGTCGCCGCCCGCGACGAGCACGACATGGCTCTTCTTCGCACCCGAGACCACCCTGGTCGTGAGCGGCTTCGACAGGTCCATGGTGTGGGCGATCACCCACGCCGAGAGCAGCTTGGTGACCGACGCCGGCTCGACGGTCCTGTCGGAGTGCCGGTCGACCAGGTGCGTGCCGGTGCGGGCGTCGCGCACGGTGACCGCGACGGTCTTGGGCAGGTTCTTGTTGTCGAGCGCAGCCGCGATCGCCGCCGTGACCTTCGCGGCAACCGGCCGCTCACCGGTCGATGTCGGCAGCGCAGACGGCAGTGCCGGAGCAGCGGGCAGGGCAGGCGTCGGCGCTGCGCTGGTGGGACTAGGCGTCGGCGACGCGGTCGCGGACGTGGCGGTGCGCGTGAGCACCCCGGGCACCACGTCATACACGTCGAGCGTGCCGTATGCCGCCGCGGCGACCACGACCGCTCCGGCACCGGCCGCGACCTTGTGCCACCCGCGCATACGACCCCCAAGCTTTCGATCCGACCCGCTGCTGCGGGAGACTACTGGTCGACCACCATCGTTTTTCTCAAGTTAGGGCACGGTACATGGAGTTCGACGTCACCATCGAGATCCCGGCGGGCAACCGCAACAAATATGAGATCGACCACGAGACCGGCCGCATCCACCTCGACCGCCGGCTGTTCACCTCGATGCAGTATCCCGCCGACTACGGCTACATCGAGAACACCCTCGGCGAGGACGGCGACCCGCTCGACGCGATCCTGCTGATCGACGAGTCGGTCTACCCGGGCGTGATCGTCACCGCCCGGCCGATCGCGGTCTTCAAGATGGTCGACGAGGCCGGCGGCGACGACAAGATCCTGTGCACCGTCGCGGGAGACCCGCGCCAGGACCACCTGCAGGACCTGAAGGACGTCGACGAGTTCAAGCTCGCCGAGATCAAGCACTTCTTCGAGACCTACAAGGCGCTCGAGCCCGGCAAGTCGGTCGAGGAGGGCTCGCACTGGCTCGGCCGCGACGAGGCGGAGAAGGTCGTCAAGGCGGCCACCGAGCGCGCCGGCAGCCACTGACGTCGCCGGGGCGCCGTGCACCGGCCCTTCGGTCGATGCCCGGCGCCCGGTGCGCTACCCCGCCTTGACGGCAACCACCGGGCAACGGGCGTCGAGCAGGACGGTCTGCGCGATGCTGCCGAACAGGATCTTGCCGACCTTGGTCCGGTGACGCAGCCCGATCACGATCGCCGACGCATCCTTCTCGTCCGCCGCGGCGAGGATCTCGGCGGCCGGGCTGACCACCCGAAGCCGCTGGCGCACTTCGTATTTGACCTCCGCCTCATCGAGCCGGCGGCGCACCTGCGCGAGCTTCGCCTCGCCCGCGATCGCCGGGTCTCCCTCGACGGCATCACTTTGCGAAGCGTTCACGAGGACGAGATCCTCCCCGCCGCGCTTGGCCTCGAAGATCGCGCGCCCCACGGCCGCATCCCCTTCGGGTGTCGGCTTGTATCCCACAACGACGGTCATCTCGACTCCGATCGGATGATTGAGCGATGGACACCCGCGACCGGTCGCATCGACGCCGGAGCGGACCTGTCGACTTGTCCGGCCGGCACGTAGGCGTGCGCAAGTCTAGCGCGGCGAGCGCGCGCCGTCCGGCGCTTCGCGGCGCCGCACGAGATCGTCACGGCCGCCCGGCGAGCACCTTGCGCTCCTCGCGTTCGGCGCGGCGGTGGCCGGGAGCGCGCACCCCGTCGGGGATGAGGTGCGCATAGTCGTCGCTTGCGTGCACGAGCCGGCGGGTGCGACGACGGAGCCGGAGGATCTGGGTCACGCCGATCGCCCATACGACGTATTGCACACAGAACGCCCACCGGAACGCGTCGAGGTCATAGCTGCTCGGGCCGGCGGGCGCCATGTGGTCGAGCACGACGCCGATCAGCACGACACTGCTGAACGACGCAGTGAAGCCACCGACGTTGACGATGCCGGTCGCACTGCCGATGCGGGTCGGCGGATTGAAGGTGCGCGCAAGGTCGAATCCGACCATCGATCCCGGACCCCCGATCGCGGTGAGGACCACCAGCACGGTCAGCATCCACAGGGGCGCCCGGCCCGGCCACAGCAGCACCACCGTCCATGTGGCGACCATCACGGCCACCTGCGCCAGCACCAACGTCGACCGGCTGTAAGGGAATCGCGTGACCAGTGCGCCGAATACCGGGCTCGCCGCGATGCCGGCCAGCACCATGACCGACAGCAGGATGCTGGCGGCGGCGGGGCTGAGGCCTTCACCCTTGACGAGGAACGGGAACCCCCACATGAGCGCGAAGATCGTGCTGCTGAACTGCGCCGTGAAGTGACACCAGAGCCCCAGCCGCGTCCCGGGCTCACGCCAGGCGAGACGCACCGCACGGCCGACCGCGCGCATCTTGATCCGCGTGCGCTCCCGGTCGGGATACGGCGAGTCCCTGACCACGATCAACAGGACCGCACCGAGCACCACGCCGGCACCGGCAGCGATGAGGAACGATGTCTTCCAACCGAGAGTGTGCAACGACGCCGACAACGGATATGCAGCCCCGACAGCGCCGAGTTGTCCTACGATTCCGGTGAATTGGGTGATCATCGGGGTGCGTAGCGGTGGGAACCAGAGCATGACGATCCGCAGCACGGACACGAAGGTCATCGCGTCGCCCATACCGACGAAGATCCGCGCGACGAGGCCGAGGGCGAAGGTGTGCGCGAAGGCGAACGACAACTGCGCCAGCGACATGATGGCAACACCGGTGATCAGCAGGGCGCGGGAGCCGTAGCGGTCGAGCAGCGCGCCGACGGGCACCTGCATGGCGGCATACACCAGCAGTTGCACCATGGTGAATGTCGCCAGTTGTGCTGAGCTGATGTGGAACCGGTCGGCTGCGATGACACCGGCAACGCCGAGAGAGGTGCGGTGGAAGATCGCCAGCACATAGACGGCGAGCGCAGTCAGCCAGATCGCCCACGCCTTGCGGCCGCCCAGAGGGTATGCGGGAGCGCTCACCGGCTGCCCACCAACTCGCCGGTGTGCGCGACGTGTTCGCGAGCCGCGCGGGTGAACTCCTCCACGGTGCCCTCCTGCAGCAGCCGCAGCATGCCGCCGTGGCTCTCGAGGGCGTTGCGCATACGATCCTCGTCGCGCTCCATCAGCGTGGTGACGATGCACAGCTGGCGGTCGCGCAGGTGGCGGTATTGGCGAGTGATGACCGAGTTGCCCGCGGCCTCGACGATGACCTCGTGGAATGCGCGGTCTGCCGCACTGAATTCGCCCGGGTCGTGGGCATCGTGAGCCGCCCGCATCTGGTCGAGCAGGGCGTGCAGCCTCGGGATGAACGAATCGCGGTGCGGCCAGGCGCTGGTCGCAGCCCATTCCTCGATGAGGTTGCGCGCCTCGAACACCTCGCGGATCTCGCGTGCGGTCACCGGCACGACGAGGGCGCCCTTCTTGGGATAGAGCTCCACCATGTCCTCCGCCTGCAACCGCAGCAGGGCTTCGCGCACGGGCGTGCGCGAGATGCCCATCTGCTCGGCGACGACGCCCTCGGTGATGAAGCTGCCGCCGGGCAGCGTGCCCGCGATGATCTGTTGTTTGACGAACTGGTAGGCCCGCTCGCTGGCGGGCCGTGTGGGATCGATGGTGTCGTCGGAAGTCATGATGTATGCATCATAGATGCAACATGAATACCGGTCCGAATCCGTCTCACGACTTGTCACCGGCGCGGCGATGCGGTGGAGTCGGCGGGTGCACACCTTCACCCGCGACGGCCTGACCTTCGACGTGACCGACAGCGGTCCCGAGAGCGGCGAACCGGTCGTGTTGCTGCACGGCTTCCCCCAGGACCGCACCGCGTGGGATGCGGTGCGCCCCGCGCTGAATGCCGCCGGGCTGCGCACCCTCGCACCGGATCAGCGCGGCTACTCCCCCGGCGCGCGGCCTCGCGGGCGCCGCGCCTACGCGATGGAGGCACTCGTCGCCGACACGCTGGCGCTGATCGACGCCGCCGGGGCCGATCGCGCCCACGTCGTCGGCCACGACTGGGGCGGTGCCCTGGCCTGGATGCTGGCGGCCCGCCATCCCGACCGCGTGGCGTCGCTCGTCGTGCTCTCGACGCCGCACCCTGCGGCGCTGGCGTGGGCGT
>CAYPQR010000288.1:0-4560 GCA_964412865.1 uncultured Intrasporangiaceae bacterium | reverse complement strand
TACCGAAGCCGGCAAAGCCCTTGGCGAGAAGCTCCTGGCAGAGGAGTTGACACGCGCTGGGGCATGGCTACAGCGCGCGCTTCGACAAGGCTCTCGAGCGCGCTCGGACCGATCGTGCATGGGTTACCGCGACCGACCGCGAATCCGCCCACCGAGTCTGGTTCGAACTCCACGAGGATCTCCTCGCCACACTCAGTCGGTCCCGCTGACATCGCCGAACTGGCGGGCATGGTGATGGGCGCCCCAGCGCCTGCCCACTCCCGGGGAACGAACAGCCCGGGAACGGCCGAGTCCACGCTCCCCTACCCTCGCTGGACACGGACATCGTCGCGAGATCGCCGAAGTTCTCGTACCGGGCGGCGCCGGCACCAAGGGCACCTGGCGGTTGCTCCCGAAGGCGGCGGGCTGTCGTACCGGCGCGGAACCGCAGTGGACGAGGAGGCTGGAGCCTGGCGTGCGTCACACGAGCTCCTCATGCGCGATCCTCGCGGCGGACCAGCTTTTCGTTCCGATGAGGGCGCTCAGGGTGACCAGGGTCATGAGGGTGAACACGGCCCGGATCGGGATCACCTCTGCCAGGAGGCCGCCGGCCAGCGCGCCGAGGGGCAGAGCACCCCAGGAGACGAGACGGTAGGCGCTCACGACACGGCCCAGCAGAGCGAGCGGTGTGAGCCGCTGCCGCACGGTGACCGTGCTGACGTTCCACAGGGAGAGGCCGGTGCCCCCGATGAAGAACGCCACGCCGACGAGAGCCACGTGATGCGTGACGGCGGGCAGTCCGATCTGGATCGACTGCGTGATGATGTTGCCGGTCATCAATCCCCGTTCGCCGATCAGCTTTCGCAGGGGCGCGACCGCGAAGACACCCAGGATGCTGCCGGCAGCCGAAACCGAGAGGAGCACGCCATAACCGGAGGGTGAGAAGCCGAGGACCGACCCGCGTCCCACGGCGTAGATCACGAATACCGCACTCACCGCCGATCCGGCAAAATTGGTCACGCCAACTCGCAGCGTGATCGACCGGAGCACGCGGCTTCCGATCAGGAAGCGGATCCCCGCGGCCACATCGGCTCGGAGGCTCGAACGTACTGCGGCACGGCTGGTATGGAACGTGCCCGAGACCAGGAGTAGGCCCACGACGGCCAGCAGCCACAGCCCGCTCGAGGTGAACGACGACACGGCGGCGCCGATCCCGATCAGAAGCCCGCCCAGAGCGGGCCCGGCGAATTGATTGGCCGCCTGATCGGAGAGTTGCTGGGCTGCGTTCGCCCTCGGCAGGAGCGAGCGTGCGACGAGCATCGGCACAATCGCCTGTGCTGACGTGGCGTAGAAAACCTCCGCGACCCCTGCGGCGAAGGCTACGAGATACAGCGCCACGATGGACTCCGCCCGAAGGAGGCACAGCGCCCCGAACACAGCCAGCAGCGATCCCCGCGCGACATTGGCGCTCAGCATGATCCTGCGGCGATCTCCCCGGTCGGCCAAGGCGCCGGCCGGGAGCGAGACGACAAGCCACGGCAAGGTGGCCGCGAAGGTCACGCCCGCGATGAGACCCGGGCTCCCTGTCGTGGCCTTCGCAACGAGAGGCAGCGCAACTTTGAACGACCCGTCCGCCAGGCTCGACAGCGTGCTTCCCACGAGCAAGATCCAGTACCTGCGTCCGAGGGCCCGAGAACCCTCCGGGGCAGACTGCGATATGTCCCGGCTTGCGGGGCGCCGCACCCCGTCGGCCGTCTCCGCGTCCTGCTGCACGGCCACTACGGCCGCCCCCGGCGAACGCTCCGCATGGCGAGGCCTCGAGTCATCATTCTTCTCCGTTCAGACGCCGATGCGCCTGACACTATGGAAAAGTAACTGGTGACTTCAACGTAACCGGAGGCATCACATGGGCTACAACATCCTGTCCGCGACGTGCCCGTCGCGGATCGTGCTACGCCGCATCGGGGCACGGTGGACCGTGTTCGTCGTCAACGCGCTCGAGCACGAGCCGATGAGATTCACTGCCCTGGCCGCGCGCATCCAGGGCATCACACCGAAAGTTCTCGCCGAGACGCTGCGCTCCCTGGAACAAGACGGCCTCGTATCCCGAACTGTCTTCGACGAGAACCCCCCACACGTCGAGTACGAACTCACCGACCTCGGCCGCTCACTCCTCGTTCCGCTCCGAGCCGTACGCAAGTGGGCCGAAGACCATGTGCCCGACGTCCTCGCCGCCCGCGCCGCCGCCACCAGCGACGCGCAGTAGATCAGATGGCGGATCGGAGTGTCTCGGCCGTCAACAGATGGTTGGTCTGAACTGACACCGCTGCCGGGTTGGTGTGCCTCACGGTGGTCGAGCGGACACGCCACTCCGGCGGCGCTGCAGTCTGCTACGGCATGGGGCGGTCGGAGGCGTCGTAGGCGATGCGAGCGCCTCGTACTTGGTCGAGGTGGTCGGTGGACCATGTCACGAGGGAGGCGAAGACGGGCGCGAGGCTGCGGCCGAGGGCGGTGATCTCGTACTCGACGCGAGGTGGGATCTCGGGGTAGGTGGTGCGAGTGACGAGCCCATCCCGTTCGAGTTGACGTAGTCGCTGGGTGAGGACCTTGGCCGTGATCGGGCCGACGAGATCGCGCAGGTCGTTGAACCGCTGGCGCCCGTGGCTGTGCAGTTGCCACAGGATCGGCGTGGTCCAGCGGCTGAAGACGATGTCGACCACCGGAGCGATCGGGCAGCCGGCGGCTCCAGCCGATTCCGTCGGGTCCGCGGGTGCGGGTCGTGCTTGGGTCGTCATGATCTGTCTCACACTCTGGTCAGTTTCTTCTAGGAACCTAGTGTATGCCAGGAACTAGCGTCGTCGCCTATCAGTCACCACCGCAGACGAAGGAGACGACGATGCCCGAGCTCAGCCATACCGGTGGAAAACCACAAGCTCTACCGCGCGCAGCCGATCCCTCCGCAGGCCCGCCGGGTCCCCCGGGCATCGCGGCGGGGGTGAGCCGCCCTGGCCTGGTGCTGGCGTTCTTGGCGATCGCTCAGTTCATGGTGTTCCTCGACGTCAGCATCGTGAATGTCGCACTGCCCTCGATCGGAAAGGCACTCGACATCAGCGAGGCGCACCTGCCTTACGTAGTGACTCTGTATGGCACAGTCCTCGGCGGTTGCCTGTTGTTCGGCTCCCGCCTTGCCGACCAGTTCGGCCGCCGCCGGATGCTGCAGGTGGGACTGGCCCTGTTCGGGGTCGCCTCCCTGAGCGCGGGTATCGCGCAGGACCAGAGCCTGCTGTTCGCCGCGCGCGGGCTGCAGGGTCTGGGCTCGGCCGTGGTCGCCCCCGCCGCGCTCTCGACACTGACCACGACGTTCGTCGGTGGCCCGGAACGCGCGAAGGCACTCGGCGTGTGGGGTGCGCTGACCGGAATCGCGTCGGTGGCCGGCGTCACCCTCGGTGGGGTTCTGTCCGATGGACCGGGCTGGCGATGGATCTTCTTCATCAACGTGCCGATCGCGCTGGCGGCGGCACTTTCGGCGCCTCGAGTGCTGCCGAAGAGCCGGGGGCCCCGCCGCCGCTTCGACACCCTCGGCGCGGTGCTGCTCACCAGCGGACTGCTGACACTGCTCTACGCGCTGGAGGAGGCCACCGGCCGCGGTTGGGCAGACCCACTGGTCACGGTCTGCCTGAGCGCGACGGCCGTACTCATGGTCTGCTTCTGGATCGTGGAGCGACGCGCGACCGCACCATTGGTGCCGTTCGACGTCTTCAGGACCCGGACGCTGCGCTACGCGAACCTGGCCACACTGTTCCTGCTCGGGACGGTGGTGACGGTATTCTTCTTCGCCAGCCTGTTCCTGCAGCAGGTGCTGGACTACTCGCCGCTGCAGACCGGGTTGGCCTACGTGCCACTCGCGCTCGTGGTCGCCGTCGGTGCCGGCGTGGCGTCGGGCCCGGCCGCCAAGATCCCCGGCAAGGTCGTCCTCGGGATCGGCCTCGTCCTGGTGGCCACGGCGCTGCTGCTGCTCGCGCGGACGCCGAGCTCGGCCTCCTACCTCACCGGGGTGCTCCCGGTGTTCCTGCTCGCCGGCATCGGCATGGGACTTTCCTTCGTCCCACTGCAGATCGCCGCCCAGGCCGGTATTCCCGAGGAACGCGCCGGCCTCGCCGCAGGTCTGATCAACACCAGCCAGGAAGTCGGCGGGGCCCTCGGGGTCGCGATCGCGGCAACCTACGCATTCCGCCGCGTCGACGAACTCACCGCCGCGGCGGCCGGCAACCCGCGAATGGTCGAGGCGGCACGGACCACCGTCTTCCACGACGGGTTCGCCGCCGGTGCCGGTTTTGCCCTCGCCGCGCTCGTGGTCGCCCTCGTCCTGCTGCCCGCGGTTCCCAAGCGCGACGGTCCCGTCGCCGCCTGACTCCGCGGTCCGGGTAGGCCAATCCGACACAGCGACTCCGGCGTCATACCTGCGGATCCACCGCGGCATGAACCGGGGGAGCATGAACTCTGGATGCGGCACTCTCGACCCGATGTGCTGCATAATGGCGATTATGCAGCAGAGCGAATATTGAACCGGCCCGATAATTC
>CAYPQR010000287.1:0-4562 GCA_964412865.1 uncultured Intrasporangiaceae bacterium | reverse complement strand
TGACGGAGCGGCTGCTCGGCGACCCGCGCGCCAGTGAGGATGCTGCGCAGCGGGCGCGCGCGGCATACCTCACCAAGGGCGCGACCGCGATGGCCGACAACGTCGATCTCTGGCTGCGAAACGCCGACCTGCTGCGCTCCTCCCTCGTCGACTGACCTGCGGGCAGCCGGTCGAGCCGGTGAGCCCTGGGCGAGCCATATCGGATACGGGTGAGATGGCATGGAATGATGAGCCCCGTGACGGCGAGGATTCTGGACGGCAAGGCCACTCTGGCGACCATCAAGGACGAGCTGCGGGAACGCGTCGAGGCGCTGAAGGCCCGCGGCGTGACCCCCGGTCTGGGAACGGTGCTCGTCGGCGACGATCCGGGGTCGAAGTGGTATGTCGGCGCCAAGCACAAGGACTGCGCCTCGATCGGGATCAGTTCGATCCGTAGGGATTTGCCCGCCACATCGACACAGGCCGAGGTCGAGGCGGTCATCGACGAACTCAACGCCGACCCTGCATGCGACGGCTTCCTCATCCAGCAGCCCACGGGGCTGGACGAATTCGCGCTGCTGTCGCGGGTCGCACCGGAGAAGGACATCGACGGACTGCACCCGGTCAGCCTCGGGAAGCTGGTGCTGGGCGAGCCCGGGCCGTTGCCGTGCACGCCGATCGGGATCATCGAACTGTTGCGGCGTCACGACGTCGGGTTGAACGGCGCCGAGGTCGTCGTCATCGGGCGTGGGATCACCGTCGGGCGTCCGCTCGGTCTGCTGCTCACTCGCCGTTCGGAGAACGCCACGGCCACCTTGTGTCACACGGGCACACGCGACCTCGCCGCCCACGTGCGCGCGGCCGACGTCGTCGTCGCGGCGGCCGGAGTGCCGGGCCTCATCACCGCCGACATGGTCAAGCCGGGCGCCGCGGTGCTCGATGTCGGCGTGTCCCGCGTCGACGGCAAGATCGCCGGCGACGTCGCCGCGGATGTCGCCGATGTGGCCGGTTTCATCTCCCCGAACCCGGGCGGTGTCGGCCCGATGACGCGCGCCATGCTGCTGACCAACGTGGTCGAAGCCGCCGAGCGCCGATTGCGATGACCATTCCCCACCTGGGGGCCCTGTGGTGGGTCATGATCGCCGGCTGCGTCGCGGGACTGCTGACCGTGCTCTACGGCCCGTTCCGCACGGGCGGCTACATCATCGCCGGCTCCATGGCGTTCGCTGCCCTCGTGCGAGCCGTGCTGCCCAGTGGGCTGACCAAGGGCATCGCCATCCGCTCCCGGCCCATGGACGTGCTGTTCTATCTCGCCGGGGCGGCGACGATCGCCGTCATCTTCACCGAGGTGCGCCTCGGCGCCGCCTACTGAGGCAGGCACACGCGAGACGTCATACGGGGCGCTCGTGCTGTGGACTCTCCTCGCGCGGTGAGACGCGACCCGCCCGGCACCCGAACGGGACGGGGAGGAGACAGTTCGCTTTGGTAGCGTCCGCGCACGGTATTCATCGTCGTGCGAAGGGTGGCTCCGTGAGCGGTCACACATCGGCGCGGGCGACCCTGCGGGGTCTTCGCGCGAAGTTCGTGCCATCTGCGAGGTCTGCCGCCTGGCGGGCCTTGGGTCCACCACCGCGGCCCACGCCACCACCACGCCCGGCGTCCCCGCCGGCCGGGAAGAAGTCGGGTTCGCCGGGCAGGAGCGCGCGGCCATGGGCCGGCCTTCGCCGTCACGGGCTACGGGTGGAGCCGGGGTTCGGGCTGTATGCGGGCGGCTCGCGTGGCATCACGGTGCGATTCGAACCACCGGCGCAGTTGAACAACTCCACGATGCAGATGTATCGCAACCTTCGGATCGGCCGATACAGCTTCATGCGCGGCGGCATCGTCCGTTTCGTCGACGAGATCGGGCGCTACACGAGCATCGGGCCGGGCGTCGTGCTGGGGGAGGGGGAGCACCCGATCCACTGGCTGACGACGTCGCCGAGCACCTACAACATCGGCAGGTGGTCCTTCTACCCGCCGGATGCTGACGCGACTGAACGAATGATCAAGCGTGACAAGAACATCGACGCGGCCACCGAGGGCAACATCGTGATCGGCAACGACGTCTGGATCGGCGCCAACGTCATGGTGCGGCGCGGTGTCACGATCGGTGACGGTGCGGTCGTGGCCGGCGGCGCCTTCGTCAACAAGGACGTGGCGCCGTACTCCATCGTCGGCGGCCTGCCCGCGAAGGTGATCGGGATGCGCTTCGACGACGACGTCATCGCGCGGCTGCAGCAGCTGCGGTGGTGGGAGTTCGACATCAGCGATCTCGCCGGAGTCGACTTCGCCGATGTGACGGCGGCGATGGACGAGATCGAGGCGCGCGAGGTGGCAGGACAGATCAGCCGTGTCGCGGTGTCATACAACTCGGTCGTCCTGAAGAACGACGGCTACCAGTCGCTGAAGCTCGCCAAGGACAACGAATCTCGCGCCGGCGCGCGGCTGGAGCGTCTGAGACGGCGCACGTCAGGCAGGTAGAACCTGGCTGGTCGAGTAGGTCGGAGGAGCGAAGCGGGGGAGACCGTATCGAGACCTCGTAAGGTGCGCTGCCAACCGGCTTGGCAACGCCCGCTCAGAGGTCTCGCTCCCCCGCGCGCTTCGCTTCATGCGGGAGGTGCCCCCATTGGCTCGCGCTGGGGCGCTCGCTACTCGACCAGCTCGGGGAGGGCTCGCCTACTCGACCAGCCCGGCTCAGATGAGGCCGAGCTTCTTGACCTGCTCCCGCTCGTTCTGCAGGCGCTGCGCCGAGGCGGCGATGCGCTCCTTGGAGAAGTCATTGAGCGAGAGGCCCTGCACGATCTCGTATTTGCCGTCCTTCACCGTGCAGGGGAAGGAGCTGATGATGCCCTCCGGCACGTCGTACGAGCCATCGGACGGCACCGACATCGACACGATCTCGTCGGTGCCGTGCCACCAGTCGTGCATGTGGTCGATGGTCGCGCTGGCAGCGGACGCCGCGGATGACGCGCCGCGGGCCTTGATGATGGCTCCACCGCGCTTGGCGACGGTCGGGATGTATTCGTCCTTGATCCACGCCTCGTCGACCTGCTCGGCGGCGGAGCGGCCGTTCACCGTGGTGTTGTAGAGGTCGGGATACATCGAGTCGTCGTGGTTGCCCCAGATGGCGAGACCCTTCACGTCGGAGACCGAGACACCCAGCTTCTTGGCGAGCTGCCCCTTCGCGCGGTTGTGGTCGAGGCGGGTGAGGGCGTTGAACCGCTCGCCCGGGATGTCGGGCGCGTTGGTCATCGCGATGAGCGCGTTGGTGTTGGCGGGGTTGCCGGTGACGAGCACCTTCACGTCGTCGGCGGCCACCTTGTTCAGCGCCGCACCCTGGCCGGTGAAGATCTTGCCGTTGGCCTCCAGCAGGTCGGCACGGTCCATACCGTCCTTGCGGGGCATCGCGCCGACGAGGAGCGCCGCGTTGACACCGTCGAAGATCTTCTCGGCGTCGTCTCCGGTCTGAACCGCGGCCAGCAGCGGGAATGCGGAGTCGTCCAGCTCCATGACGACGCCCTCGAGCGCCGGCAGGGCCGGGGTGATCTCGAGCAGACGCAGCTCGACGGGCGTCTCCGGCCCGAAGATCGCGCCGCTCGCGATACGGAAAAGCAGGCTGTAGCCGATGTTGCCGGCGGCGCCGGTGACGGCCACCTTGACGGGCGAAGTGCTCACATTCATCCCCTTCGGGCGGAAGAATCCTGGTACTCAATGGACGGTAGCAGCGAGCTGGACACGGCCGTTGCGCGGTCGGCCGTTACCACATGCGAGCGGTGCGCCGGGCGCGTCGTCACGATGATCGCGCAGGGGACGCAGGTTCGGCGTGGTGACCGGGTGTGACGACCGCCATATGTTAGGGTCGCCGAGGAGTTGAAGGGCCGCAACGGCGGCTCTTCGGGAGGTGTTTCTCTACCGTTCACGGACCCTACCGCCGCAGCCTGAAACCGCCGATTGGAGTAGGAACGCGTGAAGACCTATGGCGTGGTGCTCGCGGGTGGCATCGGAGCGCGACTGGGCCTGTCCGTGCCGAAACAGATGGTGAAGATCTCGGGTAAGACCATTCTCGAGCACACCGTTGCCGCGATGCACGGTTCGTCGGCAATCGACGCGATGATCGTGATGATCACGCCGGGCTGGGCGGAGTCGACGGCCACACTCCTGGGGGACAAGTATCCCAAGGTCACCAAGATCCTGGACGGCGGAGCGACCCGCAACGAGACGACCCGTCGCGTGCTCGAGGCCATCGAGGATCCCGAGTGCAACATCCTGTTGCACGATGCCGTGCGGCCGCTGGTGGACGACCGGATCCTGCGAGAGTGCGTGACGGCGTTGGACACGTATGACGCGGTCGATGTGGTGATCCCCTCGGCCGACACGATCGTCACGGTCGACGAGCACGGCATCCTCACCCATGTGCCCGACCGCAGCCGGCTCCGGCGCGGCCAGACCCCGCAGGGATTCAAGCTGTCCGTGCTGCGGTCCGCATACAAGACCGCGATGAAGGACCCGTTCTTCGCGGCGACGGACGACTGCGGCGTCGT
>CAYPQR010000286.1:0-4593 GCA_964412865.1 uncultured Intrasporangiaceae bacterium | reverse complement strand
CCGAATACGTCGAGACATGTGTCGTCCAATCGTGACGGGGTGTGAAAAGGCGCACCTCACATGACGTGACGTGCGTCACCCTGTGTATCGGCTGGGCGTCCCATCGTGTGCGGATCAGGGCACGTGTTGCCCGATCCTTGACCATTTCCTTACCGTTCGGCGGACGGTGGGCCGAGCAGACCCTATTCGAGCCAGCCGCGCCGGGCGGCGCGGAAGCCCGCCTGGAAACGGCTGTCGGCCCCGAGACGCGTCAACAGCGCGCTGATCCGGCGGCGGGCCGTATGGACGTGCACGTCGAGCTGGCGCGCAATGGCCTCGTCCTTCAATCCGCTGGCCAGCAGCCCCAGGAGGATGCGTTCCTCGTCGCTGGGACCGCCCTGCGGCCCGGCCGCGGCGACCCCCAACGGCAGCGCGGTGTCCCAGACGGCGTCGAAGAGGGGAATCAGGGCGTTCATGAGCAGCCCGTCGCGCAGAAGCACGGCGGAGCTGCCCGGGTCGGCGACCACCGTCGGGGGCAGGAGCGCGGTGGTTCGGTCGGCGATGATCAGTTTGGTCGGCACACGCTGCTGCACCCGCACCTCCAGCCCGAGTTCGACCAGTTCGGCGAGTTCGCTCATCCGGCGAGGCACGTCGATGCCCTCGTGAGCAATGACGTGCCGCACGCGCAGACCGCGGGCGAGGGCCCGCCCCGTCACGTCCTCCGACGCCGGTGGCGTGTCGCCGACCGCCGGCTCACTCGAATACGGCGGAGTGCTGAGCTGGGCGTAGGGCGGTGCGTTGAGCACCAGCAGTTCGGTGCGCGCCGAGCCCATCAGGTCGTTTGCTCGCAGGCCGACCTTCTCGGCGCCGGTGATCAGCTCGATCGACCCGCCACCGGCCACAGCCTCCGGCACGATCCCGACAAACTGCGACACCAGGGCCTCGATCCGGCCGGCGGCGCGCTCCAGTTCGGCCTGACGAAGTTGAACCTCGGCTCGTCGCCGGTGCACCAGGGTCCGCAGCGCTGGCCCCGGCGCGGTGGCCACCCCGTCCGACAGGAAGCCGCACTCGGCCAGGCGTGCCAGGCTCGCCTCAACCCGATCGGGAGGCAGGCCGGCACGCTCCCCGAAGCCGGCGTCATCGGCGGGCGATCCGGTCAGCAGCAGGCGGTAGACGGCAACGTCGTCGCTCGCAAGCCCGAGCCAGGGCATCAGTGCGAGCAGCATCTCCGCGATCGAGCGCGAGTCGGTTCCGCCGGGGCTCACCGCTCTTCACCGCGCTGCATCGGACGTGCTTCGTGCATTCCCACATTTCAGCACGTCGAGGGTTCACCCGAGCGGCGGCCCGAAGGGGGGCCCGGTTGGGGCGGCCGGGCCCCGTGAAGGGACCCGGCCGCCCGCGACGCTCAGCTCAGCAACGACCGGCCGGCCGGTCGCGCTTCACCAGATTCGTGTAGCCGGTCGTGCCGTCAAGCCACACCACACGCTTGCCCTCATCGGCGGAGGCGTAGTACTGGTCGCCACGATTGCACGACATCCGCTTCACCTTTCCCTTGCCGGTCGACGACACCTGGTAGAGCTTCGGCAGGGTGTTGTTCGACCAGCTGGTGGCCCGCGGCTGGTCGGTGACCGTGACGGCCTGGTCCGTGGCCGTCAGCGAATAGGCGTGCAGCGACCGCTTGCCCGACTCGGGAAGGATCGTCACCAGGTCGGATCCATCGAGGTCGGCGTACTTGACGGCAGCCTTGCCGTTATCCGTGCTGTCGTCGTCCTCGATCCAGTAAACCCCCTCGTCGGTGACGGCGGTCTGTCCGACTCCGTAGACCGCGGCGTTGTCAATGGGCATCAGCGTCTTAGTGCCGGTCGCGACGTCGAAGACCTCCACGCCGAGCAACGTCGCACCGGTGTCCCGGTCCGGCCAGATCTTCGCGTAGGCGATCCTCCCGTCGTGCACCGAGGGCAGGCCGGTGACGAACCGCGGTGTGCCGTCGTC
Organism: uncultured Intrasporangiaceae bacterium; assembly: GCA_964412865.1. Lineage (GTDB taxonomy): Bacteria > Actinomycetota > Actinomycetes > Actinomycetales > Dermatophilaceae > Leekyejoonella. The sequence goes on along the minus strand of CAYPQR010000286.1, from coordinate 2,622 downwards.
GGCCCCGCCGGTCTTGCCGGTCTTGATGTCGATGTAGCGGACGTGATCGACTCCGAACTGCGGGTCGTAGGTCGTGTAGACGACGTAGTCACCGTCGATCGCAAGACTGCTGATGTCGTAACCCGCGGAGCCGATCTCCTTGATGATTCCGCCCTTGACGGGCCTCATCATGATGCGGATCCCGTTGGCCGAGTAGTCGGCCCATACGACATTTTTGCCGTCGGTGTCGGCGTAGACGTTGTAGTCTCCGTTGTTGCCGCTGATCAGCCGCGGCCTGCCCTTCCCGTTCGTGTTGCCCACCCACACCGAATACGGTTCGCTGCCGTCCGCGTTGGAGCGGGATACGGCGTACTTGCCTCCCCCCGCGCCGACGCCTGTGTTGTAGACCGGGTCACGGGCCACCAGTGTGTCGGTGTCCACCCCGAGCGCCTTCTCCCATCCACGAACGATGCCGTGCGCGTTGAAATCCCGCTTGATGGCCCTGCGCTGGGCTTTCGTCGCGTGCAACTCCTTTGCCGCCGCGACGACCGCCGCCCGACCCTGGGTGAAGCCGTCCAGCGGGGTCATGTAGGCCGTCAGCGCGCGATAGACGATCCGGTCGGCCAAGTCGCCGCCGAGGTCGTGGCGGATGTCCCAGAGAGCACCGGAGAAGATCTGCGAGTTCAGATGCACTCCGCCGCTGTCGCCGCGGAATGTGACGCCGACGAAGTCCTTGGACGTGGTGTAGCCGTTGTCGAGATCGCGCAGGGCGCACTTGCGCGGCGGGAGGTCGGTGCACAGGTCCTCGCCCATGAGACCCGAGTCGGGGTCGTCCATGGACTCGTGATTGGCCTCCAGATCGATCGCGTTGCCGAAGTAGTCGGCGAGCGCCTCGTTCATCGCTCCCGACTGACCCGCATAGACCAGATCGGCGGAGTTGGTGATGACGCCGTGGGTCATCTCGTGCCCGACGACGTCGGTGTCCGCCGAGAACGTGCGATAGCCGTCGCCGCCTTCGCCGTACACCATCTTGGAGCCGTCCCAGAAGGCGTTGTTGTACGGCTTGCCGTTCTGGGTCACGCCGACCAGCGAATTGATGAATCCGTCCTTGTCGTCGAGGCCTTTTCGGCCGAAGTGGTCTTTGTAATAGTCGTAGACCTTCCCGGCGGCCCAATGCGCGTCGACTGCGCCCGATTGAGTGAAGTCGCTGCCGAGGTCGGGGGTGTCGGAGGCGAAGACTTTGACACCGTTCGGCCATCGGCCGGACGCCGCGGTGACATCGACGCCACGGGCGTCGTAGGTGGAGATCAAGGTGCCCGAGTACGGCGTCTTCGGGTCGCGTTTGCTGTAGTCGATCATCTGGTAGGCGCCGTCGGCGCCCTGATAGAGATTCAGTTCGGTCTTCTTGCCGTTGTAGCGCACGCCGGTGCCCTTGACGACCAGTTGCTGCGACGTCGCATCATCCGGGGCGGACAGGCGCCCGGAGCGGGGCTTTCCCGTCATAGTGCCGGAGTCGGTCGTGGCGCCGTTGCCCGGCGCGGCACCGAATGTCTGTATCGAGCTGTATTGCAGCAGAGGAAAGCCCGAGTGTGCGTCTACATACACCTCCTGCTTCACCGGCGAACCGTCGGCTGGGTTGACCCCGCTGACGGTAATGTGCCGGGTCAGCACGCCGCTGCCCTGCGGCAGGATGACCAGACCGTTGGATCTGCCGCGCAGGGAGGGCTCGCGATTCGATCCGCCGGCGGCGTTGCGGCGCAGCGGGCCGCCGTCGAGCCGGCTCATGACCGCCGCGACCGCGCGATCGGCGGCCACCTTCGCCGAGACCTTGGGTAGCACCGTGTCAAGGTCGAGCCCGGTGTAGTACTTCCCGGAGGTGCCGGTGACGGTCCGCTTGGCGCCGCTCTTTTCCATCCGCACCACGTATTCACCTCCCAGGACCTTCACACCCTGGTACCGCTGCTGGAGGCGCACGACCTCATCGCCTTTATCGCTCTGGGCGCCCGCCGCTGCAAGGTCCCTGCGCGGGTCCGCGATGTGATACTCCGCCTTCTTTGACCCGAGGTAGGCCCGAGCGGCGGCCGTGGCACCGACCGTCCCTTGTGCCTTGTCGTGCAGTCCCGTCACCATCGACGGCGTCTTCGTGGTCGTCTCGTGGCCCTGGGTGAATAGGGCCGCCGACGACCGTTGTCCACCGCTGTCGGTCCCGACGGTCTGGGCAGCCCGTGCCGCCGGCACCCCAGCCACGACCATCCCCGTGGATACCACTGCAGTAATGCCGATTCCGAGCGACCGAACTCTGGCCCGACCCCTACTCCGCCTCCGCGTGCGTCGCTCGTGCGACCGTGTCGTCATGGTTCCTCCTCTGATCCGAGTACCCCTTGGGGCTGTGACGACGGACATGCAAGCAGGCACGTCGGGCAGAGTGCAGTGGCGACGACCGGTCATTTGTGTGTATGCACACTTGTGAGCAAGCCCGGAGAAGTAGCAGGCTGTTGACCTCATGAGTGTCGAGATTGCCTGATCCACAGGGGCATACGCAGTTGCAGCGAGCTATGGCCGCACTGGTGGATGTAGGGTGCGCCCCGTCAGACCACGGTGAAGGTGATGGTGTGGTAGCCGCTCGACCCGTTGGGGGCGGGC
>CAYPQR010000285.1:0-4616 GCA_964412865.1 uncultured Intrasporangiaceae bacterium | reverse complement strand
CAGTAGCCAGCCGCTCCGCCTACTCGACCGGCTGAGGGTGGCAACGGTCGGGTGCACGGTGCTGCACCGTACTCTCGTGACCGTGCTCATCGACAGGGTCAGACGCGCGGTCTCCGTGCTGTGGCGCGAACTGGTGAAGTTCGGCATCATCGGCGCGGTCGCCTTCGTCATCGACCTGGGCGGGTTCAACTGGCTGGTGAGCGGGCCGCTGTCGCACAAGGTCACGACCGCCAAGATCATCAGCGGCGGCGTCGCGACGATCTTCTCGTGGGTCGGCAACAGGTTCTGGACGTTCCGGCACCGTCACAGCAGGCCGGTGCACCACGAGGCGATGCTGTTCTTCGTCGTCAACGGCGTCGCCCTCGCGATCTCGGCCCTGTGGGTCGCGTTCGCCCACTACGTCCTCGGCGCACAGAGCGCGCTGTGGCTCAACATCCACGCGTTCATCGGCATCGCCCTCGGCACGCTCTTCCGGTTCTGGACGTACCGCCAGTTCGTGTTCGTGCACGAGCCGATCGCGCCGGACGACGAGTGCATCGGCTGAGTTCACCGCTGCCGGTCCGGCTCGCCCGGCCGTTCACCCTCCGACAGGAAGAGGGCGAACACCGCGGGCTGCGAACTGCGCAGCTCCAGCCGGCCCCCGTTGGCCTGGGCCAGGTCACGGGCGAGGGCGAGCCCCAGCCCGCTGCCCTTCGTGCTGAATCGCCGCTCGAAGATCCGTGGCGCGATCGACGGATCGACGCCCTCCCCCTTGTCACTCACCTCGATCACGACCGATGGGCCGCTGCGCCGTGCCATGACCTCGACGGTGCCGGTGCCGTGGGCGAGCGCGTTCTCGAAGAGGGTGGAGAGGATCTGCGACAACGCGCTCCGGCTGGCGACGACCATCAACCCTCGCTCGCCCCCGACCCGGACGCTGCGCCGCGCATCCTCGAAGGCCGGCTGCCATTCGCGCTGCAGTGAGGCGATGACGGAGTCGAGCGAGACAGACGTCGGCGGCCCCGACGGCGTATGGCGTGCACGCTGCAGCAGTTCGTCCACGACCGTGGTGAGACGCTCGACCTGTGCGATGCCGACGCCGGCCTCCTCCCTGGCCAGCGCCAGGTCGTCGGTCGCCGAGATCTCGTCGAGGCGCATCAGCAGCGCGGTGAGCGGCGTCCGGAGTTGGTGGCTCGCATCGGACGCGAACTCCCGCTCGGCCGCGAGCGTGCGCGTCAGCTCGCCCGCTCGACGTTCGAAAACCTGTGAGATCCGGTCGATCTCGTCGATCCCCGTGCGCATCGGCTGGAAGACGACGGGTCCTTCGCCCGATTGCTCGGCGCGTCGCGTCAGGTCGGAGATCGGCCCCGCCACGTTGGCCACCTCTCGGTCCAGCAGCCACCATGCCAGGCCCGCGGCGACCAGCGCGAGCCCGACGACCACCAGACGGTCGATCCAGCCCGGCGCCAGGACCACCAGCGGAACCGCGACGACCAGCAACGCGGCGGCCACCGGCTTCGCCGCGGCCCGCGTCAACCGCTGACGTAGCTGCTCAGGCTCCGTGTTCCGGCTCAAAGCGGAATCCGACTCCTCGCACGGTGGTGATGAATCGCGGCTGTGCCGCGTCGTCGCCGAGTTTGCGGCGCAACACCGAGACGTGCATGTCGAGCGTCTTGGTCGACCCCAGCCACGCCGTCTCCCAGATCTCCCGCATGAGCTGCTCCCGCGAGACGACCTTGCCCTGCTCTCGCATCAGGACCCGCAGCAGATCGAATTCCTTGACGGTCAGCTGCAGTTCCTCGTCTCCGACGAAGGCGCGGCGCGCGTCGGGGTCGAGCCGGATCAGCGGGCCCGAGTCCTGCGCCTCGTGGGTGTTGCGGCGCAGCAGCGCCCTGGTGCGCGCCAGCAGTTCGGCGAGCCGGAAGGGTTTCGTCACGTAGTCGTCGGCGCCCGCGTCGAGGCCCACGACGGTGTCGACCTCGTCGGCGCGGGCGGTCAGGATCAGCACCGGCACGGACGATCCCGCCGCCCGCAGCCTCCGGCAGACCTCGAGCCCGTCCATCTCGGGCAGACCGAGGTCGAGAATCAGCAGATCGGGCCCTTCCTCACCCCCGGTCAGAGCCGACGGACCGTCCTCGCGGACGTCGACGTCATACCCCTCCCGCCGCAGTGCACGAGTCAGTGGTTCCGAAATGGCCGGGTCATCCTCGGCCAAGAGCACGCGCGTCATGGTCGCGATGGTAGCGGCCCCGGACACCTCGATGGTGCGCGCCGAGTGTTTCAGCGAAGCCGTCATTCCCGGGAAATATCGGATGACCGCCGCAGCATCCACGGTTCGATCCGGCCGATGCCGTGCAGTTCGATCGGCTCAGCCGCGGTGGCCACGTAGTCGGGCAGGTCCTTCGCCTGCGCCGCGACGGCGTCGTCGACGAGCACGTGACCCGGCTGCGCGACAGCCGTCAGGCGGCTCGCGCGGTTGACCGTGTTGCCGTAGATGTCACCGAGCCGCGCCAGCACCCGGCCTGCCGCCATACCGACTCGCATCTGCGGGATCAGGTCGTCGCGCTCGGCGGCCTCGAGCAGCCCGAAGGCGATGTCGATCGCCCCCTCGCTCGTGGTGTGCGAGAAGAGCACCTCGTCGCCGACCGTCTTGACGACGGCTCCACCGTGCAGGCTGACGATGTCGGATGCCAGGGCCTCGAATCGCAGCACCAGCGCGGCCAGGTCCCGCTCGCTGAGCCGCCGGACCAGCTGCGTGTAGCTGACCAGGTCGGCGAACCCGACGGTGCGGACCACCCCGATGTGCGATTCCGGCTCGGAGTCGGCGACCATCCGGGAGATCGCGACGCCGACGTTGCGCCGGAAGACGTAGGTCAGCAGGGGCTCCAGACGGTCGATCAGGCTGACCGTGCGCTGGGCCGAGACCCGCGCGAGGTTGTCGTCCAGGCCGGCGATGCGCTCGCCGCTGACCATGTCGGTGACCAGCTGCAGCGACCACATCGCCATCCGGTCGGTGGACCGGCCGATGGCCCGGGCGAGTCCGAGCGCGGTCCGCTCGTCGAGCAGCCCGTCGTCCACGATGGACGTCACGCGCTGCAGAGCCTTGACGTCGGCAGGGCTGAAGACGACGTCGTCGTCCCTCGCGTTGGCGAATCCCAGTGCGCGCCAGAAGCGTTGCGCATCGTCCGGCGACACATGAGCGGCCGCGCCGACGTCGGCGCGACGCAAGGTGCGCGGATAGCCCATGAGCCGCGACTCGAGCTCGTCGACGAACGCCGCACGGTCGGTGGCCGACGAGCGCGACCGGGCCGCCCCCGGCCGGTCCGCCTCGCCGCACGGCATCTGGTCCGCGCGCACGTGAACGACGTCTCCGACGGCATGCGGCACCCGCCCGCGCGAGGTCTGCAAGACGATCCGCCCCATCGAGTCGATGTCGACCGCCGTGCCTCCCTCGGCCTCACCCTCGGACAGCTCGATGCGCACCTCCTGACCGAGCGTCACGCAATCGGCGCGGTATGCGTCGTCGAGCACGGGCTCGTCCCACACACGCTCGATGTCGGCGAACTCCTCGAGGATCGCGAGCACGAGATCCTCGCGTGACGCGTCGGCGCCGCACAGCCGCAGCGACGTCGCGTGGTCGACGGGCAGCTGGTCGCGCGTCTGGTGCACGTTGAGCCCGATGCCGGCCACGACGACCGGATGCTCGCCGCCGGTCGCGCTGCACAGGATCCCCGCCACCTTGCGCCACGGTTTGCCCGGGCCCTCGCACGCCAGCAGGTCGTTGGGCCACTTGAGGCCGACCTTCACCCTGGTGGCCGACCGCACGGCCTGCGCGACGGCCCGGCCGACCAGCAGCGGCACCCACCCCCAGCGGGACGGATCGTCAGGCAGTGGGAGGACCGCCGACAGGGCGATGCCGACGCCGGCCGGCGCCTCCCACGTGCGGTCGAGGCGGCCGCGACCGGCCGTCTGGTGATCCGCGATCAGCACCCGCCACGGCCTCGGGTCGGCCAGCAGCTCCTCGTTGGTGGATCCGACCTCGTCCAGCACGAGCGTGTCGTGCCAGGCCGTCGAGGCCAGACGACGCTGCAACAACCCACCATCGAGAAAGTGACTCACACCACTAAGGCTAAAGTCTTCGTGATGTCCGGCGGATTCAGGTGAGGAACTAGAGACACAGTGACGACAGATCCCCAGCAGCACGACCTGCATACGACGGCCGGCCGGTTGGCCGATCTGCGTGCACGCACCGACGAGGCCATGGGTGCCGGGTCGGCGCGGGCCGTGGAGAAGCAGCACGCCAAGGGCAAGAAGACGGCGCGGGAGCGCATCGAGGCGCTGCTCGACGAGGGCTCGTTCACCGAGTTGGACGCGTTCGCCCGGCACCGCTCGACCAACTTCGGCCAGCAGAGGTCCCGACCCTACGGCGACGGTGTGGTGACCGGCTACGGCACGGTCGACGGCCGCACCGTGTGCGTGTTCTCGCAGGACTTCACGGTGTTCGGCGGGTCGCTGGGCGAGGTCTTCGGCGAGAAGATCGTCAAGGTGATGGACCTGGCCATGAAGATCGGCTGCCCGATCATCGGCATCAACGACTCGGGCGGCGCGCGCATCCAGGAGGGCGTCGTCGCGCTCGG
>CAYPQR010000284.1:0-4630 GCA_964412865.1 uncultured Intrasporangiaceae bacterium | reverse complement strand
TGTAGAGCGCCGAGAGGATCACGGCGAAGACCGCGAACCCACCGGCCACCGGGTACCGCTGGAAGGTGCCGACGACGGTGAGGAACTCCGAGACGAACGAGTTCAGGCCGGGTAGCGCCAGACCGGACAGGCAGGCCAGCAGGAAGAACCCGGCAAGCACCGGCGTGACCCGCTGCCATCCGCCGTAATCGGGGTAGTTCTTGCTGCGGCCGCGAGCGATCAGGAAGCCCGCGAAGACGAACAGCGCCGCGGTGGTGAACCCGTGGTTGATCATGTAGAGGCTGGCGCCGGTCTGCGACGTCGTCGTCATGGCGAAGATGCCGAGCACGATGAACCCGAAGTGGCTCACCGACGAGTAGGCGATGACCCGCATCATGTCCTTCTGGCCGATGGCCACCATCGCGGCATAGAGGATCGAGATGATCGCCAGGACCATGACCACCGGCGTCGCCCACTTGCTGGCGTCCGGGAACAGCTGCAAACAGAACCGGATCATCCCGAACGTGCCGACCTTGTCGAGCACACCGACCAGCAGCACGGCGGTCGCGGGCCGGGCCTCGCTGGCCGCGTCCGGCAGCCAGGTGTGCACCGGCACCATCGGGGCCTTCACGGCGAAGGCCAGGAAGAACCCGACGAACAGCCACCGCTCGGTCGTCGCCGACATGTGCAGGCCGGTCAGCTGGGTGATCAGGAAGCCCTGGTCGCCGCCCGGGCCCTGCTGGTAGAGGGCGATCACGGCGACCAGCATGATGAAGCTGCCCGCCAGCGAATACAGCAAGAACTTCGTCGTCGCGTAGCGGCGGCGCTCCCCGCCGAAGATGCCGATCAGGAAGTAGACCGGCACCAGCATCGCCTCGAAGAAGACGTAGAACAAGAACACGTCGGTCGCCGAGAACACCGCGATGATGGTGAACTCGAGGGACAGCATCAGCGCGAGGTAGCCCTGCTGGCGGCGGCCCGGCTCGGGCACGTCCTTCCAGGCGGCCAGCAGCGCGATCGGCACGAGCACCAGGCTCATCAGGATCAGGGTCAGCGCGATCCCGTCGACACCCAGCGAGTAGGAGACGCCGATCTGCGGGATCCACTCGTGCACCTCGGCCAGCTGGAACTGCTGGTGCGCCCCACTGGTCTTGAACTGGGTGGCGGCGATGATGCCCCAGATCAGCGCGACGAGCGAGATGCCGAGCGCGAGCGGCCGGGCGGATTTGGCCGCACCCTTGGGCAGCACGGCCACGATCACCGCTCCGACGAGCGGGATCAGGCCGAGCACTGTCAGCCAGGGAACGTTGGACATCACTGAACCACCCACAGCACACCGAGGATCGCGACGACACCGAACAGGGTCGTCAGAGCATAAGAACGGACGAAGCCGTTTTGCAGCCTGCGCATCCGGCCGGCCCATCCGCCGATGAACGCCGCGATGCCGTTGACCGCACCGTCGAAGCCCTTGTTGTCCCAGAAGACCAGGGCCCGTGTCGCATGCAGGCCCGGCCGCTGGAACACGGCCTCGTTGAAGTCGTCCTGGCCGAGGTCGCGCCGCGCCAGCCTGGTCAGCGGCGAGCCGACCGGCGGCGTCACCGGCACCTCGTCACGCCAGTAGAGCTTCCAGGCCCACAGGATTCCGCCGACCATCAGCAGGAAGGTCAGCACCATCAGCACGCCGGCGCCGAGGACCGCGTGGCCCTCCTGGTGACCGACCACCGGCTCCAGCCAGTCGGTGATGATGTTGGTCGGGCCGAGGATCAGACCGAGGAACACCGAGCCGAGCGCGAGGATCATCATCGGCACGGTCATCACCAGCGGCGACTCGTGCGGATGGAACTCGTCGTCGGTCCAGCGCTTGTTGCTGTGGAACGTCATGAAGAACAGGCGCGTCATGTAGAACGCGGTGATGCCCGCCGCGATCAGCGCGGAGAGCCCGAACACCCAGGGTCGCCAGCCGTCGCCGACGAACGCCATCTCGATGATCTTGTCCTTCGACCAGAACCCGGACAGGCCGGGGAACCCGATGATGGCGAGGAAACCGAGCCCGAACGTCACCCAGGTGATCTTCATGATCATCCCCAGGGCACCGAACTTGCGCATGTCGATCGTGTCGTTCATCGCGTGCATCACCGATCCCGCGCCCAGGAACAACCCGGCCTTGAAGAAGCCGTGGGTGAGCAGGTGGAAGATCGCGAACACGTATCCGACCGGGCCCAGGCCCGCCGCCAGGATCATGTAGCCGATCTGCGACATGGTCGAGGCCGCCAGGGCCTTCTTCAGATCGTCCTTCGCGCAACCGACGATCGCGCCGAACATCAAGGTGAAGGCTCCGACGATGCATACGGCGAGGCGGGCGTCGGGGGTGGCGTCGAAGATCACGTGGCTGCGCACGATGAGGTAGACGCCGGCGGTCACCATCGTCGCCGCGTGGATCAGCGCCGACACCGGTGTCGGGCCGGCCATCGCGTCGCCCAGCCAGGCCTGCAGCGGCGCCTGCGCCGACTTTCCGCAGGCCGCGAGCAGCAGGAACAGACCGATGCCGATCAGCGTGCCCTTGCCGGCGTGCGCGACACCCGCGTCCACCCCGGCGAAGTCGACCCGGCCGAACGCGCTGAACATGAAGAAGATCGCGATCAGGAAGCCGAAGTCACCGACACGGTTGGAGAAGAACGCCTTGTTGGCGGCCGACGCATACTCCGGGTTGTGGTTCCAGAAGCCGATCAGCAGGTATGACGCGAGGCCGACGCCCTCCCAGCCGACGAACAGGCCGAGGTAGGAGTCCGCGAGGACCAGCGTGAGCATCGAGGCGATGAACAGGCTCATCTGCGCGAAGAACTTGCGGCGATCGGGGTCGTGCGCCATGTAGCCCAGCGAGTAGACCAGGATGAGCGACCCGACGAACGTGATCAGCATGACGAACACCGCGGACAGCGGGTCGATCAGGATCCCGAAGTCGAGGTTGAAACCGCCGGTCGGGATCCACGAGAACAGCGTCTGGTGAAAGCCCCGCTCACCCGACGGCTGCCCTTTCACCTGGAACAGCACCAGCAGGCCGATCACGAACGCCGCCCACGACAGGGCGACGGCGAGGTAGGGCCCCCACTTGTTGGTGCGGCGCCCGCCGATCAGCAGGATGGCGCAGCCGAGCAGCGGCAGCGCGATGATCAGCCAGCCGACAGAGGCGACCCCTGTGGCACTGTGCGCGGTGGCGGCATCACCGGTCGCCGAGGCCAGCGCATGCAGCCCGGGCGCAGAGGTGGTCAGCAATTGCACTCCGTTCACCGTTCCTTTACAGCTTCAGCAGGTTGGCGTCGTCGACCGAAGCCGAGCGGCGGGCGCGGAAGATGGACATGATGATCGCCAGGCCGACGACGACCTCGGCGGCGGCGACGACCATCACGAACAAGGCGATGACCTGCCCATCCAGCGACCCGTTGATGCGGGCGAACGTGATGAACGCGAGGTTGGCCGAGTTGAGCATCAGCTCGATGCCCATGAAGATGATGATCGCGTTGCGGCGCAGCAGGACGGTCGTCGCGCCGATCGCGAACAGGATCGCCGAGAGGTAGATGTAGCCGATGATGCTCACTGCCGGTCACCGTCCTCCGAGGTGGTCGAGTCACCGGTCTGCTCCTCGAGTCTGGCGGAGGTCTCGGTGAGGGACTTGGTGCCGACGACCTGCCCGCGCGCCTTCAGCACGCGCGACACGGACAGTTCGCTGATCGAACCGTCGGGCAGCAGCGCCGGCGTGTCGACCGCGTTGTTGCGCGCATAGACGCCGGGCGCCGGCAGGCCCGAGACGTTGACGCCCTTGCTGATGCGGCGGCGAGACCAGTCGGCCTGGCTCGGCCGCGCCGTGAGCCGCTCACGGTGGGCCAGCACCATCGCGCCCAGCGCGGCCGAGATCAGCAGCGCCGAGGTGATCTCGAACGACCAGACGTATTTGCCGAAGATCAGGTTGGCGACGCCGCTCACGTTGCCGTCGGCGTTCGCACGGCCCAGACCCACGGCTGCCGGGATCGCCGCCTTCGCGACCCCGGCCACCACGAGGGCGAGCAGCGCCAGCCCCAACAGCAGGCCCGCGACGCGCTGGCCCCGGATGGTCTCGACGAGCGAGTCGGAGGAGTCGACGCCGACCAGCATCACGACGAAGAGGAACAGCATCATCACGGCGCCGGTGTAGACGAAGATCTGAATGATGCCGACGAACTCGGCCTCCTGCGTGATGTAGAGCACGCCGAGGATGACCATGGCCAGCGCCATACCCATTGCGGCGTGCACCGCCTTGCGGGCGAACAGCAGACCGAGCGCCCCGATCACCGCGAGCGGTGCGGCGAACCAGAACAGCGTGGACTCGGCGCCACCCAGGTGCGTCATTCCGCCTTCCCTTCATCCGCGTGTACGGCCTCGCCGCCGTCACCGGCGGGGTCCTTGTGCTGCCTGACCCACTCCTCCTGGTCCGCCGTCGGACCGGTGACCTTGCCGAGGTAGTAGTCACGCTCCGTCATTCCCTCGACCATGGGGTGCGGGGGCGGGAGCATTCCCTCCTGCATCGGGGCCAGCAGCTGGTCCTTGGTGAAGATCAGGTCGGCGCGGTTGTCGTCGGCCAGTTCGTACTCGTTGGTCATCGTGAGCGCCCGGGTCG
>CAYPQR010000283.1:2156-4668 GCA_964412865.1 uncultured Intrasporangiaceae bacterium | reverse complement strand
TCTGGGGTCGTTGATCTCCTCCAGCGGCAGCCCCGTCGAGGGCGCGCCGAGCACGGTGATCGCGCCGACGGCGATCAGCATGGCGAGCCCGGTGATCGCGAAGGTGGCGACACTGCCCAGATGCGTCAGCGCGGGCAACAGCAGGAACGGCATGACGCCGATCGACAGACGGCTCACGGCATACGGCAGCCCGCCGCCGCGGGCGCGCACCTCCGTCGGGAACAGCTCCACCTGATAGACGTGGAACGAGTTGGAGAAGATGTTGGAGATGGCGGTGTAACAGAAGCCGAATGCGATGATCGCCACCGACGTGTCGCTGAACGCGAAGAGCATCCCGCACAGTGCCATGGCCAGGCCCGACCACACGGTGAGCCAGCGCCGATCGACTCGGTCGATGACGGTCATCGACAACAGCGACCCGAGCGGATACCCCAGATAGGTGATGGCGACGAACGTCAGGGACGTCACCACCGAGTAGCCCCGGTCGGCCAGGAAGAGCAGCGCCAGGGTGCCGAATCCGTAGTATCCGACGCCCTGGAGCGGGTGGAAGATCAGCATCATCAGCCAACGCCGGCGCGGCACCGGCCGAGTCCACGACGTCGTGAACGACGTCGGCGGAGTCGTGCTGCGGCCATACCGGGGCAGCGGGATCGGCCCCCTCGTCGCCGCGGCGGATTCCATGCGGGCCACGATGGCCGCGGCCTCGTCCTGCCGACCGGCCACCTCCAGCCAGCGCGGCGACTCCGGCAGGGTGCGTCGAAGGAAGAGCGCGACGACGGCGCCCAGCGCACCGATCACGAACATCCAGCGCCAGCCCTGCACTCCCGCGATCTCTCGCGGCACCAGGACCCGGGCCATGATGCCCGCAGCGGGGACGCCGACGAAGCCGACGGTGTAGGCGAGCGCCGTGAGGCGGCCGCGGTGGCGCGACGGCAGCAGGTCGCTCAGGTAGGTGTCGGCCACGGGCAGCTCGGCCCCGATACCGATCCCGGCGACGACGCGTGCGGCCAGCAGGAACCACAGGTTCGGGCTGAGCGCGCAGGCGAGCGACGCGACCGAATAGACCATGATCGAGATCAGGAAGGCGCGCCGGCGACCCACGAGGTCGGCCGCCGAGCTGAACGCCATCGTGCCGACGAACATCCCGAGGAAGGTCGCCGACATGACGACGGCGCTGCCGTCACGAAGGTTCGGCAGATCGGTGACCAGCACGGTCGTCAGGAACAGATCGTAGAAGTCGAAGAACAGCCCGAGCCCGATGGCCAGGCAGGCCCACACGTGCACCGGGAGGATCGGCAACCGGTCCAGCCGGGCGGAGATCGGGAAGTAGGCGAGCGTGGTGGCGCGCGCGTCGTTGTCGGACATCAGGACTCCTCGGGTTCGTCGAGGTCGTGCGATGGATGCGGCGCCCGGGCCAGCCGGAGCAGACCGAGGTCTTTGACCAGGAGCACCGCCTGGACTCGGTTGCGCACGCCGAGCTTGGCCAGGGCATGTGAGACGTGGCTCTTCACGGTGGCCGTGCTGACGTAGAGCTGAGTGGCGATCTCCCTGGTCGCCAGACCATCTCCGAGCAGCCCCAGGATCTCCAACTCCCGCGCCGTCAGTTCGTCGAGCAGTTCCAGCGCCCTGGGACTCGGCGCCGGCGGCTCGGGCTGTGTCCCTTGCGAGCCCAGGTAGAGCGGCAACAGGTCGGGCGAGACGACGATGTGCCCGGCCGCTGCGGCCCCGATCGCCGCGACGAGCGCGTCGATGTCGAGGCTCTTGACGATGCATCCGCAGGCGCCGGCCGACAGGGTGTCGCGAATGCTGTCGGTGCTCCAGTGAACTCCGACGGCGAGGACACGGTGACCGCGGCCGACGAGCTGCCTGATCTGGTCGATGGTCGAACGCCGCTCCGGCGTACGCGCCAGCAGGATCACTTCGCCGCGTCCGGGCGATGATGCCGGTTCGCGCGTGAGCGGGTCGATCCGCAACTCCGGCCGCCGTGCGAGCGCGCTCATCAGGAACTGTCGCGACAACGGGTCGTCGTCGATGAGCACGACCCGGATCGCCGGATGCTGCTCATCGGCCGCAGGCACCGTGCGCAGACCCATTCGGATACCAGCCTTCCGTTCCTGGCTCGCGACCACCGCGGGTCCGCGGGGAGAGGCGGTGCCGATCGCGCGCCGCGGACGGCTGAGAGTGTTGCGCTGTTGACGCCGATGCACAAGGGAGGTCGGCAATCCGACCGAATGTCAGGACGCCCGGCGCGCGAGACGTCGGTGACAGCTCCACTTTGGTGGAGACGGTGCCTCACGTGGCCGCCGACACCTCCTCCTTCGGGTGAACTTCGGCGCTCACCCCTGCCGCGACCTCCCTGACTCTCAATACGGTGCTGGACACGACGTCGCCCGGGCCCGCATCGCGGGCCACCGACTCGCGGACGTCCTCCCGGAAAGGCGATCATGAGCACCCAACCCATCTCCGGCCCCTCACTGCGTGGGCCTTCGGTCGCGGCCCGCATGGACCGCCT
>CAYPQR010000283.1:0-2056 GCA_964412865.1 uncultured Intrasporangiaceae bacterium | reverse complement strand
GTCGAGCGCAAATACCTCGTGGTCGGCTCGGCGCTCGCCATGGCGGTGTGCGGCATCGCATTCGGCGTATCCGCTTCGGAAGCGGCGATCCTGATCCTCGGCTTCTGCTACACGGCCGTCAGCAATGTCTTCTCCAACGCGTTCCACGTGTATCAGGCCGAGATCTTCCCCACCCGTCTGCGCGGGACTGCGGCAAGCGGCACGTATTCCCTGTCGCGCCTCTCGAGTGGTCTGATGCCGTTCATCCTGCTGCCGATCCTCGACAACCACGGCTCGACCTGGCTGTTCGCCGTGGTCTCGGCCGCGATGCTGGTCATCGCCTTGAACATCCTGCTGATCGGCCCGCGCACGACCGGACGCACGCTCACCGACGTCAACCTCCCGCGCGAATCACACATGGCCCCGCTCGATGCGATGACCGAGGAGGCAACCGGCAGATGACCGCGAATCCCTCGCACGACCGCCCATCCGGCCACGGGCCCCTGGCCGGGGTGCGCGTGCTCGAACTCGGCAACTTCATCGCGGCGCCCTTCGCCGGCAAGATCTTCGCCGACTTCGGCGCCGAGGTCATCAAGATCGAACGACCCGGAGACGGTGATGAATTGCGTGGCTGGCGGGCCCTGCAGGAGGGCACGTCGATGATGTTTCGCACGATCGGGCGCAACAAGCGCTCGGTGACACTGGATCTGCGCAGCGAGCGCGGCCAGGCGCTGGCGAGGCAGCTGGCCGGACGCTGCGACGTCGTCGTCGAGAACTTCCGACCGGGCACGCTCGAGCGGTGGAATCTCGGCCCGGAGCAACTGAAGTCGGCGAACCCGGACCTGGTGATCGTGCGGATCTCCGGATACGGTCAGACCGGCCCATACCGAGAGCGCGCCGGCTTCGGCAGCGTCGCGGAGGCCTTCGGCGGGCTGCGACACATCACCGGGTCGCCCGACGGGGAGGCGTGTCGCTCGGCGGCCAGTCTCGGCGACGTCCTGGCCGGCATGTATGGCGTGATCGGCGCGCTGCTGGTGATGTTGCGAAAGGCGCGAGGCATCGAGCCGGAGCCCGGTGCGAGCGAGCCCCGCGACGTGATCGACGTGGCGCTGTATGAGGCGGTCTTCAGCGTGCTGGACTCCCTCGTCCCGGACTACGACGCCTACGGCGTCGTCCGCGAACGAAGCGGCGGGAAGCTGCCCGGTGTGGTGCCGTCGGGCGCCTACCTGTGCAAGGACGGGGCATCGGTGGTGATCGGCGGCAACGCGAACGGCGTCTTCAGCCGGATGATGGAGGCGATCGGCCGGTCCGACCTGGCGACCTGCCCCTCGCTGCGAAGCGGCCCGGCTCGCGCGGAGCGGTCGGACGAACTGGAGAAGATCATCGCCGAATGGGCTGCCACGACGACCACGCCCGATGCGCTCGAGGTGCTGCATCGAGCAGGAGTGCCTGCCGGTGGCGTCATGAACGCCGCGCAGATCGCCGACGACCCCCACTACCGGGCCCGGGGAATGCTGCAGTCGATGCCGGTGAAGGTCGGCGGCGAGACGCGCGACGTCCGCTTCCCGGGCGTCGTGCCCAAGATCGACGGTGTGCCCGAGACGCCACGCTGGGTCGGGCCCGAGGTCGGTGAGGACACCGACGCCGTGCTCACCGAACTGACCGGCGTCACGACGGTCGATCTGGCCGCGCTGCGGGCCGAGGGGGTGGTCTAGATGGCGGTCCGTGTCACCGACGTCGTCCTGCGCGACGGGCTGCAGGACCTCGACGTCGTCATCCCGACCGCGGCCAAGCTCGACATCGCCCGCGCGCTCGCCGCCGCGGGCGTCGCAGAGTTGGAGGTGGCGGCCTTCGTCTCTGCTCGCAGGGTGCCACAGATGGGCGACGCCGCCGACATACTCCGCGGGCTGGAACCGCTCGAGACGGCACGGATCTGCGCGATCGCCCTCAACGGGCAGGGCATACGGCGTGCCCGAGCGTCACGGCTCGACGAGCTGAGACTGGTCGTGTCGGCGGCCGACGGCCACAGCCGGGCGAATGCCGGCCGCTCACCCCATGAGCTGATCGAGCAGTATGG
>CAYPQR010000282.1:0-4683 GCA_964412865.1 uncultured Intrasporangiaceae bacterium | reverse complement strand
GTGCTGGCGGCCGATCGCCGGTCACCTGCATGGCCGCACACAGGCTACCGGGGCGCCGCGGCCCGCCGCGTGCCGCCACCCGACGAGGTATGCCGAGGCTACGGCGCGAGCGCGTGCGCGGCGGCGGGCTTCACCAGCTTCTTGACGGTGCGGCCGTCGTGGAACTCGCCGAGGGCCGTCATCTGCCAGGTCTGCGGGTCGGTGCGCCGCAGAATCGCCATGAGCACTCCCGTGTGCGCCGGGGATTCCGACAGGTTGAAACGCACCAGCTCGGCGCCGCTCGCCTCGTCGACCAGCCGGCAGAACGCCCGGCGCACCTGATCGAACTTCTGCCCGCTGAACGAGTTGATCGTGAAGACCAGCGAGTGCACCTGCTGCGGGAGCCCCATCAAGTCGACACGGATCTGCTCGTCGTCGCCCTCACCCTTGCCGGTCAGGTTGTCGCCGCTGTGCACGATGGCCTTGCCGAATTCCTTCTTGTGCATGAACCAGACGATCTCGAGCTTCTTGCCCGCCTGATCGAACGCGATGACCGACGCGTCGAGGTCGATGTTGCCGCGGCCGGGGTTCGGATCCCAGCCGAGCCCCATGACCACCTTGGCCAGCGGCGGTGCGCCGGTCTTGGTGAGGTTGACGGTCTGCGCCTTCTTCAGGTTGACGCGGCCCTTGTCGAGGTTGACGGCACCGCTGGCCGGTGCGGGCTGCTGCTGGGGTGGCTGGGCGGGCTGCTGCTGAGGCGGCTGAGCCGCCGGGGCCGGCGGCTGAACCGGTGGTGCGGGTGGCTGCACCGGCTCCTGGGCCGCCGGAGCCTGCGATGCGGGCGGCTCGGGCGCGGCCTCCGGTTCGGGCTCGTCACCGACGCTGATCCCGAAGTCGGTCGCGAGGCCGGCCAGGCCGGAGCTGTAGCCCTGCGCGACGGCGCGCAGCTTCCACCCGTCGCCACGCCGATACAACTCACCCGAGACGAACGCCGTCTCAGCGTCGGCGCTCATCGCGAAGGTGGCCTGCGGGTCACCCGAGGAGGCGTCGGCCACCACCAGAGTCAACTCGCTCACCTGGCCGAACGTGCCACCGTCGGCGGAGGCGGCCAGCACCACGCGGCATACGTCATCGGGCAGGGTCGCCAGGTCGATCTGCACCGTGTCACGGCCCGGCGTCTTGCCCAGGTGGCGCGCCGCGCCGCTGGGATGCTGCGGCTGGTTGTAGAAGACGAAGTCGTCGTCGCCGGCCACCTTGCCGTCTTCGCGCAGCAGCAGCGCGGACGCGTCGACATCCGGGCTTTCCGGAGTCGGCGTCCACGTGAGCGTGGCCGTGACGGCATTCGACGTCAGCGCGGTGTTGGCGCCCTTGCTCAACTCGGTCATGCCTCATCCTCACATGCTGGGGAGTTCCTCGCCTGTGACGTGACAAAGCTCGTGGCCGTTCCCGCCGCAGGTGGGGACGCGATGCAGTCGGCGACGATTGTCCGACCCCACTGGCATGGTGGGCTCCAGAACGAAAGGGGAGGCCTATGAGTATCGGCAGGAGTCGTGACAAGCAGGAGGGCGTCCGTGACGCCAGGGAGGCAACCCGCCCGAGGCCGCTCGAGGGCGATCGTGTCCTGATAGACGCCGACGTCCCCGGCGCGACCGCCCACTCATCACCATGGAAAGTGCACCAGCTCTTCGACTCCGGGGACCGGCGTGTCGCGTGCCTCGTCCCTGACAGGCAGTGCGACGATCAGCGTGCCCCGGCGGGCCGGTCCACGAACACACCGACGGACGCAGGCGCCGGGTCGATCACCATCGAGATCGACCGGGTCACTGTCGTCGATCGATGCGCGCCGCCGCTACTGAGCCAGCCGGCAGGCCTCCTGCTGAAATACATCCTCGTCAGCGCTCTCATCACCGCGTTCCTGCCGCTGGTCTTGTGGTTGGGCACGTTCGGCAGCGGCAACTCCGACCAGGACGTCGACTACGTGCTGGTCCTGCGGCCGGCCCTTGCGGTGGCGTTGCAGGGAACGCTGGCGGTGCTCGTGATCGCCGTCAACGTCGCGGTCTGGTCCTGGGCACCCCACGATGACCGGCGTTCTCCCGAGTGGATGCCGCTCACCAGAGCCGGCACCGCAACTCTGGCGATCGCATCGCTCTCCGTCGGATTCATGACGCTCCTTCAGGATTTTCCTACGTCGATGCACCTGACGCTCGGCCTGCTGTGTGTCGCGGTCGGGCTCGTGACCGCGGCGCTGGCGATCGACAGCGACCAGCGACTGGACGCCCTCGACGAGACTCTCGATCAGCGCGAGCAGGCCGAACAGCGCCGGCGACGGGTGCTCAGCCACGCATGCGCCCGCTGGAGGGCCGCGGAGCGCAGCCCGAGGCCGAAACACCCCCTTCTACACCCGCCGAAGGGGACGTGGCCGTTCCTCATCGCCTGTTGGGCCGGTTCAGCCGCCGCAGTCGTTGCTGTGAATCTCGGCGACCTCGACGGGTCGACCTGGCGGAGATGCCTGGCCATCGGCGTCCTGCAGACGGCACTCACGGGTCTGCTCGCATACTTCCTTCTCGAAATCATCTGCAACGCGGCGACGAGATCCATCGTGGAACCGGTGCTCTACTCGCTGATCATCCTCTTGACCATGACGATCTGGACTCTGAGCCTCCTTGTTTCGGCGGGCGATTGGTGGGGCGTCGGGCAATCCGTGATGCTCGCCGTAGCGGTGTTCGGCCCAACGGTCTGGCTGGGCGTGACCGCCCTGAAACGGCCGACCACGTCGCTGCTCGCGCCATACGTTTACGACGCCCTCGCGAAGCAGCTGCGGCGTATGGAGGCCACGACAGCACGACCCACTCGCACCCGTCACCGACTACCCCGTTGGGCCAATCTGCGTTCCTGGGTTGACGACGTCAGCGGATTCGGCCCACCGGCTGTCGCGGCCGACGAACATGACGCGCCGTCGGCCGCGCGAGGCTCGGGACCGTGAACACCTCACTCGTCGGGGTGCAGGCGGCCCCGGGCGGCGAGCTTGAGGGCGAGCTGGAAGCGGGTGTCGACGCCGTGCTCGTCCATGAGTGTCGCGATGCGACGTCGCACCGTGCGCAGCGAGACGCCGAGCACGCGGGCGATCGACTCGTCCTTGAGCCCCTGCTGCATCAACTCGAGCAGGCTGTCGGGCGTATCCGCGCTCCGCTTCAGCGGCGCGGCCGTCGACCACAGCCGATCGAACAGCGCCACGAACGCCGCGACCACCATCGGGTCACGCAGCACGACGTAGTCGCTGTCGCTGCTGCCCCACTCGGTGCTGCCGAGCGCGACGTCGTCACCGAAGCAGATGAACTCCGACGGCAGGTGCGCGCAGACTCGCTGCCGCTCACCGGCCTTCGCCCAGTCGCTGATCCAACTCGACGCCTCACTGACGGCTTCCGGCAGGTAGAGGGTGCGCTGCTCGCGGCCACCCGCAAGCTGCGAGCGCACCGCGGGCAGATCGTCGATCGAACGCGCCGGCAGAGTGCGAATGGCCTGCCGCACGGTGCCGACCGTCGACGCCATCAGGTGCTCGTGCACCGTGACGAACACCGAGCGGTCCACCCGCTCACGCGTCGGCTGGGTCGACGAGACGATCTCCTGACCCATCCGGTGGTCGGCGGCGAACTGGTCGATGGCGTCCCGCACCCGCGCCAGATCCTGGCGCCGCGTGGCCAGCCGGGCCTCCTCCGCACTCACGACCCGCTCCAACGCGGCCCGCGGATGGTCGGCCACCAGCTCGCTCAGATCGGAGACGCGCACCAGCCGACGGGCGCGCAACTGTTCGAGCGCGTGGTCGGCCTCGTAGTCGGTCCAGCCCAGCCGCGAGACGTGCGCGGCCAGCGTGAGCCCCGGCATACGCAGGATGTGCCGATAGAGCTCCTCGCCCTCCGGCCCGATGCCGAGCACCGCGAGACGACCGTCCATGGGTAGAGCCTACGAGCGAATGCCCGCCCGCATCCCCGACGCCTGGCGGGTCGAGCGGTCGCGGACGCCATCACCCGCCGGATCGATCGGTCGCAGGTGAGTCCGGGCCGCCGTGGTATGGACGCGACGTCAGCCGCCGATGTCGGCGGCGAGCGCCTGCCAGGAGAAGCCCAGATCGATCTGCGGATCCTGGTCGGGGTCGGTCCACGGGACCTGTTCCTTCTTTTGCATGTAGTGGTTCTTGACCGGGGTGACCGGTGCGGGCGCCGATCCGTCGAGCGCGCCCTTGACACCTTGGACGAACTTTGTCAGCGACTTCTGGTTGAACTTGCCGTCCATCATCGCCTTGCGCAGCCGCGGGTCGGTGTCGACGACGATCTTGATGGCCGACTTCGGGCCATCGCCGACCACGTGGACCGCAAACACCTTGCCGTTGCTCATCTTCATCTTCTCGTGCGCGACCAGCTTGCGGCCCTGGGTGTGCACCGCCAGAAGCTCGAAGTTCTTGGTGTTCTGGACGACGCCGAGCGCCCCCTGAAAAGCCTCGTCGGGGGTGACGGACACGGTGAGTGTTTCCTGGCGTAGGGACGCCATGTTTTCCTCCTGTGAGAGATCCACCTGTGCGGCCAAGGCTACCTACGGGCCGGCCGTTTCGTGCCCGAACGCACAGCCGCACCGCGCACCGGTTCCAGCGCCGGTCTCAGCGGAGCAGCGCGCGCACCCGCGCCGCCTGCCGGGTCAGATGGTCGCGCT
>CAYPQR010000281.1:0-4690 GCA_964412865.1 uncultured Intrasporangiaceae bacterium | reverse complement strand
GGTCGCCCCCGAGCGGGATCTCGCCGCCGACGGGGCCACGACGGAGCGTGGTGCCATAGAAGCTCGGATCGGAACTGGGCCGGATCTGCGGGAGCATCTGCCGCGGGATGCCGAAGAAGCCCAGCAACTCATCATCCCAGTCGAGTGTCTCGAGATTCATCAGCATGGTGCGGCTGGCGTTCGTGACGTCGGTGACATGCACGCCGCCGTCGACGCCGCCGGTGAGGTTCCACAGCAGCCAGGTGTCGGTGTTACCGAAGATCGCATCGCCGCGCTCCGCGGCCTCCTGCACGCCCGGCACGTTTTCGAAGATCCACTGGATCTTGCCTGCGGAGAAGTAGGTCGCCGGGGGCAGGCCGGCCTTCTCACGGATGACGTCGCCCTTACCCTCGCGCTCGAGCGCCGACGCGATCTTGTCGGTGCGGGTGTCCTGCCACACGATGGCGTTGTAGAGCGGACGCCCGGTGTGCCTGTCCCAGATCACCGTGGTCTCGCGCTGGTTGGTGATGCCGATCGAATCCAGGTCACTGGCCTGCAGGTTCAGCCGGGCAAGGGTCGCGGCGATCACGGTCTGCGTGCGGTCCCAGATCTCCAGCGGGCTGTGCTCCACCCAGCCGGCCTGCGGCAGGATCTGCTCGTGCTCCAACTGGTGCTTGCCGATCTCGTTGCCGGCGTGGTCGAAGATCATGAACCGGGTGCTGGTCGTGCCCTGGTCCACTGCCCCTACGAAGTCAGCCATGGTCATGCGTCCTCTCCGATTGCGCCGGCCGAGACGGGCCGGCCGTCGTGCTGGTGCTTGTCCGGGTCCTCCGGCAGGCGGCCGACCTCGTCCTTGTCCTCGTCCTCCGGGTCGCGGACGGGCAGGAATCGGCCGATCAGCTGATCGTAGAAGACCGCCCCGATCAGACCGCCGATCAGCGGCGCGACGATCGGCACCCAGAAGTAGAGATCACCCCATTGATCGCGCCATGCGCCGTCGAATCCGGTGAGATAGCTGGCGAGCCGAGGTCCGAAGTCGCGGGCCGGGTTGATGGCATACCCGGCGTCGGTGCCGAAGGACATGCCGATCGCGACGACTGCGAGCCCGATGAGCAGCGGCGCGAGGTTCATGCCGGGCGAGGTGTTGCGCAGGTCGGTGATGGCGAAGATGAGGATCATCAGGATCGCGGTGCCGATGATCTGGTCGCGGAAGCCGCCCCACAGGTGCACCGGTAGGGTCCCGTTGCCGGGCAATGTGGAGAAGACGATCTGGGTCTTCACGGTGTGTCCGGGATCGACCTTGGCGAGCACCTCGGTGTAGTTCCACCGCACGATGAGGGCCGCGAGGAACGCTCCGACGGTCTGTGCCGCGCAGTACGGCAGCACCTTGCGCCACGGGAAGCCGCGGAAGGCGGCGAGGGCGAGACTGACGGCGGGGTTGAGGTGCGCGCCGGTCATCCGTCCCGCGACATAGACGCCCAGGGCGACGCCGAGCCCCCATGCCCACGAGATCGAGTCGTGATCGCCCAGCCCGCTGCCGCCGCCGATGACCTGCGCGACGACACCGCATCCGAACAGGATCAGGATGAAGGTGCCGGCGAATTCGGCCGCGCACTCCCCGATCATCGTCCGGCGTTTGAGAACTTCCATCGTGGGTCCTTCCGTCAACTGTGACCGCCCTCACGTGGACGGCGCAGGACAACGTAGAAGCTCCGGGCGGACCGTGGGCCCGAGCCGTTCGACATTGTCGAATCGGCCCGGGACGGCGGGGTCAATCCAGCCGGTTCAGACCGAGCACGACGATGACCGCCTGCCCCGCACGGTCGCTGGCTTCGAGTTCGACCTGCGCGTCGATGCCCCAGTCACGGTCGCCCTCCGGATCGTCGATGACCTGGCGCACCTGCCACTGCCCGTCCCCTTCGCGGATCTGCAGGTATGACGGGCCACGGGCGTCCGCACCCGTGCCGATCTCGTCGTGCTCGTCGAAGTAGACCGCCAGGTCCTCGTCCCAGGCATCCTCGTCCATCACGATCTCGGTCGGTGGGTCGGTCAGGGCGGCCACGGAGCGCTCCAGCCGCGCCAGGCCCGCGATGTCGCGGCGGGCGGCCAGCTCCAGGCGCCGGAACATCGCCTGCCGGATCTGCACGCGGAAGGCCCGCACGTTGCCCGTGACGGGACGCGGTGCGGGAGGGGTGACGTCGTCCTCCCGTGCAGCGTGATCCTCGGGGTGCACGAGATCCTCCCACTCGTCGAGCAGGCTGGAGTCGGTCTGACGCACGACCTCGCCGAGCCACTCGATGAGATCCTCGACCTCGGGCGACTTCGACGCATCAGGCACGGTGTGGCGCAGTGTGCGGTAGGCGTCGGTGAGGTAACGCAGCACGATGCCCTCGGAACGGTTCAGCTCATACTGCTTGACCAGATCACCGAAGCTCCAAGCGTTTTCATACATCTCACGCACCACGGACTTCGGCGAGAGCGCGTCTTCGGGCACCCACGGCTGGGAGCTTCGATACGTCTCGAATGCGGCCTCGAGCATCTCGTGCAGCGGCTTGGGCCAGGTGACCTCTTCGAGCAGCTCCATCCGCTCGTCGTATTCGATGCCCTCGGCCTTCATCTCGGCGATCGCCTCGCCGCGAGCCTTGTGCTGCTGCGCACGCAGGATGGGCCGCGGGTCCTCCAGGATGGCCTCGATGATCGAGACGACGTCGGCGGCATACGTGTCCGACTCGGGGTCCTGGAAATCGAGCACGGCCAGGGCGAACGGCGCGAGGGGCTGGTTGAGCGCGAAGTTGTCCTGGAGTTCGCCGACGAGACGCAGCCGGCGGCCGTCCGGCTCGGGGGCGTCCAGACGCCGCACGACACCCGCCGCGAGCAGCTCCCGCAGCAGGGTGATGCCGCGTCGGGCCAGGCGTGCCTTGCGGCGTGGGTCCTCGTGACTCTCGTCGATCAGGGTGCGCCCAGCCTTGATCGGGTCACCATCGCGTGCAACAAGATTCAAGAGCATCGAGTGTGTGATCTGCATCCGAGACTGCAGTGTCTCGGGCGGCGAGGCGACCAGCTTGTCGAAGGTGTCCTCGGACCAGTTCACGAAGCCCTCCGGGGGCTTCTTGCGCTGCACCTTGCGCTGCTTCTTGGGGTCGTCTCCGGCCTTCTGCAGCGCACGGTGGTTTTCTATGACGTGCTCGGGAGCCTGCACGACGACGGTGCCGCTCGTATCGAACCCGGCACGGCCGGCGCGGCCCGCGATCTGGTGGAACTCGCGGGCCTTGAGGAGGCGCTGACGGCTGCCGTCGAACTTGGTGAGGCCGGTGAACACGACGGTGCGAATCGGGATGTTGATCCCGACCCCGAGCGTGTCGGTGCCGCAGATCACCTTGAGCAGGCCCTGCGCCGCGAGTGTCTCGACAAGGCGGCGATACTTCGGCAGCATACCGGCGTGGTGAACCCCGATCCCGTGTCGTACCAGTCGATTCAGCGTCTTGCCGAATCCTGCCGCGAAGCGGAACCCCGCGATCAACTCGCCGATGCGGGCCTTCTCGTCCTTGGTGCAGACGTTGAGGCTCATCAGCGACTTCGCACGCTCGAGCGCGGCGGACTGCGTGAAGTGCACGACATATACCGGTGCCTGGTGGGTCGTCAGCAGCTCTTCGAGGGTCTCGTGCAGCGGCGTCATCGCCCACTCGAATGACAGCGGCACCGGCCGTTCGGCGGTGGAGACCACGGAGGTCGGCCTGCCGGTGCGACGCGTCAGATCGGTCTCGAACATGGTCACGTCCCCGAGGGTCGCCGACATCAGCACGAACTGCGTCTGCGGGAGCTCGAGCAGCGGCACCTGCCATGCCCAGCCGCGCTGCGGGTCCGAATAGAAGTGGAACTCGTCCATGATCACCATGCCGGCGTCCGCGGCGCGCCCCTCGCGAAGCGCGATGTTGGCGAGCACCTCCGCGGTGCAGCAGATGATGGGCGCATCGGAGTTGACCGACGCGTCACCGGTCAGCATGCCGACGTTGTCGGCGCCGAAGATCTCACAGAGTGCGAAGAACTTCTCGGACACCAGCGCCTTGATCGGAGCGGTGTAGAAGCTGACCCGGTCGTCGGCGAGCGCCGCGAAGTGTGCCGCCGTCGCGACCAGCGACTTGCCCGAACCGGTCGGCGTCGACAGGATGACGTTGGACCCACTCAGGATCTCGATGATCGCCTCGTCCTGATGCGGGTACAGGCTGAGGCCCCGCTCGTCCGCCCACGCCGTGAAACCGGCATACAGTTCGTCTTCGTCGGAGGTGTCGGGCAGGCGGTCGGCAAGGTTCATGATGGGCACATCCTCCCAAATGCCCGACCGGTGTGTCGCGCCGCAGCCCGGACGGCGCCGCGGGATCAGTCGCCGGTATCACGCGCCTGCGCCGCCAGTTGCTCCGTGACCCACGCCTCGTGCTCTTGTGCATCCTGCTTGGCCTTGCGCGGGTCCCAGCGGCCGGCGAGCATCCAGATCAGCGGGATGAAGACGACCTGGCCACCGACGGCGACCCACCAATACGTGCGCCACTGGCCGGGCGAGTCGGCGGCGGCCCGGGTCACCGCGGGGGCGTTCTTCTGCAGGTATTCGAGGTTGTGCTGCACCTTGGGATCCTGCAGCGCCGTTCCGTACTTCTTCAGGAAGGCCAGGTCGCTCTGCGGCACCGCCGCGAGGGCCTTCAGGCGAGCCGCCGCC
>CAYPQR010000280.1:0-4690 GCA_964412865.1 uncultured Intrasporangiaceae bacterium | reverse complement strand
CGGGCGCCGTGTCGTCGGTTGTGGAGGCCTCCTCGGCCGCTTTGGACTTGCGACGGAAGATTCCCACGTCGGTCTGCCTCTTGTTCTTCGCGTAGTAACTGGTCAGTGGTCCGTGGCGACGCCGGACGGCCGTTCACGACCGCCGAAGCCGCCACTGGCTCCATGTCCAGTGTGACCCCTCACGCTGTCCGGAAGCGAATCAGCCTCCACCAGATCGACGTGCACGACCGGCTGCACCACCAGTTGTGCGATCCGATCGGCGCGCTCGATCACGAACGACTCGTGTGGGTCGAGATTGATCAGGTTGACCTTGATCTCGCCCCGGTAGCCGGAGTCGATCGTCCCGGGTGCGTTGACGCAGGTGATGCCGTGCTTGTGAGCCAGACCGGATCGAGGATGGACGAAGCCCGCATACCCCTCGGGCAACGCGATCGAAAGGCCCGTCGGCACCAGGGCCCGCTCACCGGGATGCAGCGTCACACGTTCACGTGCGTGCAGGTCGAGACCGGCGTCACCGGGGCGTGCATAGGACGGAGAAGGCAGCCCCGGATCGAGGTAGGTGACCTGCAGCTGGATGGTGTCCAACCTCAGGCGGCGCACTCGGTGCAGACCGGCAGGCCGCCGACCTCCTTGGCGAGCTGGCTGCGGTGGTGCACCAGGAAGCACTTCGAGCAGGTGAACTCGTCTGCCTGCCGGGGCAACACGCGCACCGACAGTTCTTCGCCCGACAAGTCGGCGCCGGGCAGTTCGAAGCCCTCGGCCTGCTCGCTCTCGTCAACCTCGACACTGCCGGAGTTCTTGTCTCCGCGACGCGACTTCAACTCCTCGATGGAGTCGGAGTTGATGTCGTCGTCAGTCTTTCGAGGGGCGTCGTAATCGGTTGCCATGTCTGATCTCTCCGTCTCATATCTCCGGTGGCCAACCGGTCTCGGGAGGCTCCCGAGTCCTCTTGGCCGCAATAACGCTGCAGGTGCCGGATTTGTGCCCGGTCGGGCGGGAATTGTGCCTCATTGTTCTCGAACTGTCGACACCGGGGTGCCCGACGGCCTCCGAGGCGAGGTCGTGGCGGGGTTATCGCGTCACCAGATCGTGCAGATCGGCGGCCAGATCGGCGGGTCCGGCCACGAGCAGATCCTTGCCCGCGGGCCGCCCGCGGCGCCCCAACAGCACACCGCCGGCCTCCGTCACGAGCAACGCGCCACCGGCCATGTCCCAGGCGTTCAGGCCGGACTCGTAGTAGGCGTCCAACCGGCCCGCCGCGACGAAGCACAGGTCCAGGGCGGCGCTGCCGCCACGGCGAATGTCTCGCACGTGCGGCACCGTGGCGGCCAGCACGCGACCCTGGCGCGCTCGCACAGCCTCGTCGTAGCCGAACCCGGTGCCGACCAGCGCGTGGCCGGTGTCGGACGGCGCCGCGACGTGCAGCGCCGTCTGCCGCCCTGCCGCGGTGAGGAACGCCCCACCCGATTCGTGCGCGTGGAAGAGTTCGTCCGACACCGGGTTGTAGACGGCAGCCGCGATGGCCCGCCAGGCTCCCGGCGTGGCGACGTCACCGGTGCACGCCGCGACCGACACCACATACGCCGGGTAGCCGTAGAGGTAGTTGACCGTCCCGTCGATCGGGTCGACGACCCAGGTGATGCCCGACTCGGTCGGCCGCGATGCTCCCTCCTCCCCCAGGATGCCGTCCTGCGACCGTGACTGTGACAGCCGCTCGCGGATCAGGTCCTCGCTGCGACGGTCCATGACCGTGACGATGTCGATGTCGGTGGACTTGGTCGCGGCCACGCCGAGATGTTCCGGCCGCTCGTCGACGATCAGCCGCCCGGCCTCCCGGGCGACCGCGCACGCGACGTCTTCGAGATCTCGCGGGTCGGCATCCATGCCGATACCGTATGCCGTGCGCCGCGGCTGGGCGGCGTCAGTCGGCCCCGCAGGCCGCCGGCTTGGCCGTCCGCAGGTTCGGGCAACAGCCTGGCCGGCAGATCGCCGGCATCGGCTCCCCCGGCCACGCGGCCATCACCGGCACGCCTCCACGGGCCTGATCGGCACGCTCCTCCACCAGGTCGACCAGCGCGGAGACGAACTCCGGGTCGGTGCCGACGGTCGGCACTCTGACCATCCGGAGCCCGAGTTCCTGTGCGGTCTGCGCGGCCTCGGTGTCGAGGTCGAAACGCACCTCCATGTGGTCGGACACGAAGCCGATGGGCGCCACGACGACGTCCGTGACCCCCTGCCGCGCCTGCTCGCGCAGGTAGTCGTTGATGTCGGGTTCCAGCCACGGCTGTGACGGCGGCCCCGAGCGGGAGCAATAGACCAGCGCCCCGTTCAGGTCCCGATCGAGGGTGATGCCGGCCTCGTCGAGCACCACATGGGTCAGCTCGTCGTGCTGGTGCTCATACAGGTTTCCCTCCCCGTCGCCGGGGCCGGACGTGTCGGCCATCCCCTCGGGGATGGAGTGGGTGACGAATGCGACCCGCAACCGCTCGTCGTCCGGCTGCCGGATGGCCCGGACCGCCTCGGTGACCAGGCGGATGTTGACGCGCGCAAATGCCGGATGCGTCGCATACTGCCGGATCTTGTCGACCTCGAGGTCTCGCCCTTCCTCGCGCAGCCGTGCCTGCGCCTCGGCGATGTCCTCGCGGTATTGGCGGCATGAGCTGTAGGAGGCGTAGGCGCTCGTCGTGATCACGACGACGCGGCGCATCCCCTGCTCGTGGGCCTCGCGGAGGGTGTCGGCGAGGAACGGCGGGCCGTTCCGGTTGCCCCACAGCACCGGGATCGTGGCGCCGCGACGCCGCAATTCCGTCTCCAGCGCAGCCTTCAGCGCCCGGCACTGGTCGTTGATGGGGCTCTTCCCACCGAACAGGTCGTAGTGGTGGGCCACCTCGCGAAGCCGCTCCTCCGGTATGCCGCGACCACCGGTGACCCGCCGCAGGAACGGCATCACCTCGTCCGGCCCCTCCGGGCCCCCGAACGACAACAGGACGACGGCGTCATAGGGCTCGAGATCGATCTGTCGGTCACCGGGGGTAGTCACAGCTGGTCTCCTGTCCGCAGCGTGGCGCGTCGACGTCGTGCAGGAGTGCCGTCCTGCGCGCCATGAGGCGGACGGCAACCGCAGTCCAGCGTACGAAAGTCGACAAACGGTCGTCGTGCGGCGTGCCCTGTGTCTGCCCGGCGCGTGTCCGTGGCAAGGTTGGATCGACTCCGGTTTGGGAAGCGAGAACCACATGCAGGATCTGCGCCTTGTTGGCGTCCATGACGACGGTGAGCACTTGGTGCTCACCGACTCGGACGGGCATCGGTTCCGAGTCGGCATCGATGACCGTATGCGCAGTCTGGTGCGCCCGCAGACTCCGTCCACCGTGACCACGGCGCCGGCCCGCAAGATGTTCGACGACGTCGCGCGACCGCACCGCCCCGAGTCCGGCGGTGCCGACCAGACCATGCGTCCGCGAGAGATCCAGGCGATGCTGCGCACCGGGTCGACCATCGCCGAGGTGGCCGAGCGCTCCGGCTGGCCGATCGAGAAGATCGAGCGCTATGCGGGCCCGATCCAGGCCGAGCGAGACCACGTCGCCGGTATGGTGCGTGCCCTCACGCTGCGCGGGCGGGCCGGCAACGCCGACACCACGTTCGACGACCGGGTCACGGCGCGTCTGGTCGACCGCGGCGTCGACACCGAGCAGGTCGAATGGGACGCGTGGAAGGGCGATCAGGGCCGCTGGACCGTCGTTTGCCGGTTCGCCGCAGGGGGACGCGGCCGCCAGGCCACCTGGCTGTTCGACCCCACCGACCGCACCATCAGCGCCACCGACGACGAGGCACGCTGGCTGGGTGAGGACGAGCAGGCGCCCGGCCCGGTGCCCGCCGCACCGCGGCCCAGGCGTCGTGAGGCGCCGGTCTACGACGTCGAGGCCGAGGGCGGCCTCGACGAGGAGCCGGTGCGGGTGCGCACGCACTCCGGCGGCACGACCGGGCCGACCCAGGTCGGCTCGGCAACACGACTCGGCGACGAGGACGAGGAGACCGACGGGCCGGTCGACCTCGTCTCGGCCATGCGGGAGCGCGCGGGTCGCCGCCGCCGGTCCCGTCGTCACCCCCGCCGGCCCGGCACCCAGGACGAGACGGCTGTGGCCGTGCCCGACGACGCCCGGCCACAGCAACGGATCGACGTCGATTCGGCCGAGGAACCCCCGCTGGGTTCCCATCCGGCACCCGAAGAGGTCACGGACGCGGAGGCGAT
This sequence comes from uncultured Intrasporangiaceae bacterium, assembly GCA_964412865.1. Taxonomy (GTDB): domain Bacteria; phylum Actinomycetota; class Actinomycetes; order Actinomycetales; family Dermatophilaceae; genus Leekyejoonella. The sequence continues at coordinate 441 of CAYPQR010000280.1, read as the reverse complement.
GATCCCGGAGGGCGAGGCGCTGGACGAACCCGAGGCGGAGCAGCCCGACCACGACCCGATCACCGGCACGGCCGACCTCTTCGCGGACGCGTCCCTTTCCGAGGAGGCCGCCGACGAACCGAAGCCGGCTCCGAAGGGACGCAAGGGCAAGAAGCGGGGCAAGAAGAAGGCGTCCGCACCGGCCGGGCCGCCGCGGGTGCGGGACACCGCCGATGCGCCCGCGGACGCGGCCGACGATGACCCGGGCTCCGACGGCGAGGAGGACATGGTGACGGCGTCGCGCAGCGACGACCCGCCGGCCTCGACGCATACCGATCCGCCGTCGCGACCCTCCGGCGCCCGCCGCGGGCGTCCGAGCGTCCCCAGCTGGGATGACATCATGTTCGGCACCAAGGGCGGCCCGGCCAGGTGATCGGCACCGGCGTCGCACAGCTGGTCGAG
>CAYPQR010000279.1:0-4706 GCA_964412865.1 uncultured Intrasporangiaceae bacterium | reverse complement strand
GTATGGGCGCCACCCCACTGATCGAGCTCTACGTCCTGTATGACCGGGTCGCCCGACTTCTCGCCGACCGCGGCATCACGATCGCGCGCTCCCTGGTCGGGCCCTACATGACGAGCCTGGACATGGCCGGCGCGTCGGTCACGCTGCTGGGCGCGGACGAGGACCTGCTCCGCTGGTGGGACGCACCGGTGAGCACGCCCGGGCTGCGGTGGGGATGCTGATGGATCGATTCTCCGCCACCGAGCTCACCGCATGGATCACCGCGTATGCGGCCGCCATCTCCGAAAATGCTTCTTATCTCACCGAACTCGACTCCGCTATCGGCGACGCGGACCACGGCACCAACATGAATCGCGGGATGGAGGCGGCCGTCTCGGCGCTGGAGGAAAAGGCCCCGACCACCTGCAAGGAGGTCTTGACGACCGTCGGTATGACGCTCGTCAGCACCGTCGGCGGCGCCAGCGGGCCGCTCTACGGCACGCTCTTCCTGCGCCTGGGCACCGCCGCCGGAGATGCAGATTCGCTCGACCGCGACCTGCTCGGGACCGCACTGCATGCCGCCCTCGACGGTGTCGCGGCGCGCGGGAAGGCTGGGCCGGGCGACAAGACGATGCTCGACGCGCTGACGCCCGCGGTCGAGGCCTTCGACGCGAGCGCGGGCGACCTGCCGGATGCGTTGGCTGCGGCGGCTCGAGCCGCGACCGACGGCCGGGACGCCACGGCACCGATGGAGGCCCGCCGCGGCAGAGCGTCATACCTCGGCGAGCGCAGTGTGGGGCACATCGATCCGGGCGCGGCATCGACGGCGCTGCTCTTCGAGGCGGCAGCGCAGGTCGCGTCATGACCGTCGGACTGGTCGTCGTCAGCCACAGCGTGCCGCTCGCCGAGGCGGCGGTGGAGTTGTCCCGCCAGATGGTGCCGGAGGGCACCGTGCCGATCGAGATCGCCGCGGGAGTGTCCGGCGGGTTCGGCACCGACGCCAACGCCGTGGCTGGTGCGATCCGGGCGGCGGATGCCGCATCCGACGGCGACGGAGTCGTGGTCCTGCTCGATCTGGGCAGCGCCGTGCTGAGCGCCGACATGGCCCTGGAGTCGCTGAGCGGTGAGCTGCGCGAGCGGGTCGTCCTCTGCCCGGGGCCGTTCGTCGAAGGCATCGTCATCTCGGCGGTCACGGCGTCGACCGGCGCCCCTCGCGATCGCGTCGCCCACGACGCGCGAAACGCCTGTCACCCCAAGGAATCTCAGATCGACAGGTGAGGTGGCTCGGTCACCAGCCGTCGGGGCCCTCCGACCCGGCCGCGTATTCCTCCATCGGCACCGCTCCGTCGCGCCAGGCGTTCAGCACCGGATCGACGATGCGCCAGCATGATTCGGCGGCGTCGCCGCGCACGGTCAACAGCGGGTTGCCGTCGAGGATCTCGCGCAGCACCTCTCCGTATGGCTGCATCCGCCCTTCGGTGAGGTCGGCGTGCAACACCTTCTGCTCCAGGTCCATCGGGTCACCCTCGGCGTTCATCGTGAGGGCGAGATCGACCGAGCCCGGGTTGAGTCCGATGACCATCTTGTCGGCCGCAGCCGAGCCATGAAACCCGTTGGGCACGTGGGCGACTTCCCGGAAGTGCGCGATGATCTGCTTGCGTGGCCGGCCCATCGCCTTGCCGCTGCGCAGGATGAAGGGCACGCCCTGCCACCGGCTGTTGCGCACCTCGACCGTGATCTGCGCGAGCGTCTCGGTCATCCGCTCGGGGTCGACACCGTCCTCGTCGACGTATGCCGGCACCTGCCGGTCGCCAAGCTTCCCGGCGGTGTATCGCGCGCGGCGGCTGGCGCGCTCCGGCGAGTCACCCCATACGGTCGTCGCGCGCAGCACCTGCGCCTTCAGGTCGTGCAACTCGTGCGGCTCGATCGTGGCGATCGGCTCCATCGCGAAAACCGCCATCGCCTGGAGCAGGTGACTCTGCAGCATGTCCCGCAGCGCCCCCGCGTGGTCGTAGTAACCGGCACGTCCCTCGAGCGCGAGGTCTTCGTCATAGACGATCTCGACGCGTTCGATGTGCCCGGCGCTCCAGATCGGCGCCATGATGCGGTTGGCGAACCGCAGCCCGATGAGGTTGAGCACCGTGGAGCGGCCGAGGAAGTGGTCGACGCGATAGATCTGGTCCTCGGGCACGACCTGATGCAGCCGCTCGTTGAACGCGCGCGCCGACGCCTCGTCGGTGCCGAACGGCTTCTCGAGCGCCAGGCGGGTCGGATGCGGCAGGTCCAGCCCGGCGAGCAGGTCGCACACCTTCGTCGAGATCGCCGGGGGCAGTGCGAAGTAGACGACCAGGGGCGGTTCGATGCCGGCCAGCAGCGACGACACACTGTCGCGATCGAGCAGGTCGGCCTGCACATAGCGCGACGCCTTCGCGATCGGCTCGATCACGTCGTCGGACGCCCCCACCGAGGCGAACGCGTCGTGCAGCCGGGAGCGCCACGTCTCGGCGGTGAGGTCGGCACGGTCGGCTCCCACGACCGTCACCTCCCGATCGCGCTCGACCTGCAGCAGGCTGGCCAGGCCCGGCAGGAGCAGGCGTCGGGTCAGATCTCCCCCGGCTCCGAGGATGAGCAGTGTCGTCATGGCTGCAGCATGCCACGCGCGTATGAGCGGCACCGGCGGCCGATCACCGACGACCGGGCGGGCGTCCTCGGCGTGGACGTCATGCCCGCATTGTGAGACGTTCCTTCTCGACGTGTTTGGTTGATCCTAACCTCTCGTTATGTCTTTGCTGGATGGCCGAATGCCCGGCACCGCGCGGCCCCGCCGCCGGTGTTGTCGCGCAACGTGATCCGACCCCTTCTCGCCCATCCCGCAAAGGACCCTCATGACCTCGACCGCGACCCGACAACTCGTCGAACCGCACTGGCACACACAGCTCTTCGCCGGCCCCGCCGATCACGCCCTGCCTTCCGAGCGCACCAGCGTGAGCCCACGCGCCGCATACCAGATGCTGCTGTATCGGCGGGCGAAGCTGCTCGACCTGCGCACTGACGACCAGCGCCGAGACCACGGCGAGATCGCCACCGAACTGCGCACCGCGGACGGCGCCGACGTGCCGCTGGTGGTGCTGTGCCACGACGGGCAGGCCTCATCGGCCCTGACACAGGCGATGCGCGCGAGCGGCGATCCGCGCGCCAGCGCGATCGAAGGGGGTTATCGCGCCTGGCTCGCCCTGGGCCTCCCCACCATGTGACCTGGACGCGAGTCAGTCCTCGACGTGCACCGTGGTGACGAGTTCGTCGCCGACGTAGACCTCGGCGTCGACCACGATCCGGCTCAGCAATGAATTGGCGATGAAACACTCCCGATGGGCGAGCCCGACCAGTCGCTCGATGCGGTCGGTGCGGCTGCCCGCCGCCAGCACGATGCGCGGCCGCAGCCGGATCGCGGTCACCGACATGGTCGGCCCACCCTCGGGCATCACTCCGGTCGCGTCGTCGGTGTAGTCGAGCACGTCGAGACGGGCTCTCGCCGCGACGGCGAGGAATGACAGCAACTGGCAACTGCTCGCGGCCATCACCAGCAGCTCCTCCGGGTTCGCCAGCGCCGGATCGCCGTGGAAATGCGGGTCGCTCGACATGGCCAGTTCGCCCTTGCCGTCCGGAGCCACACGATGCTCGCGGCTGAACGCGTCATACCCGACTGCAGTCGACCCGCTCCAGGCGAGCCGGGCGGAATAGCGGTGATCCTCATGATCGGCCATGCGTGTGCCTCCGGGCTGTTAGCGTGTGCGCACCCACCCTAGATCCACCAGCGAGGAGTGCCATGCCGGAGTTCGCCGTCGGCGGTGCCCGACTGCACTACACCGTTCGCGGACGCGGCCGGGCGGTGGTCGTGCTGCACGGGCTGCTGTCCGACCTCGAACGCGACAGGGCGCAGGATCACGACTGGCAGGCCGCGCTCGGCGACGAGCACACCGTGATCACGTATGACGCGCGTGGCCACGGGCGCTCGACCGGACGGGCCGTGCCCGATGACTACCGCTGGGACGCGCTGGCCGACGATCTGCTGGCCCTGCTCGACGAGATCGCCCCGGACGACCCCGTCGACGGGATCGGCGCGTCGATGGGCACCGCGACGCTGCTGCACGCGGCGGTCAAGGCGCCGGGCCGCTTCCGCAGGCTCGTGCTGACGATCCCACCGACCGCGTGGCAGACCCGCGCCGCCCAGTCCGAGACCTACCTGCAGACAGCCGAACTGGTCGAGCAGGAAGGCATGCGGGCGTTCCATCTCGCGCTCGCCGCTCAGCCGCTCCCGCCGGTCATGGCCGATCGCCCCGGCGAACCGCCGACCGTGGACGAGAAATTGCTGCCGTCGATCCTGCGGGGCGCCGCGGTCACGGATCTGCCCGAGCCGCAGGCGATCTGCAAGATCGAGGCGCCGACTCTGCTGTTGCCGTGGGTCGGTGACCCGGGCCACCCGGTCGACACCTCGCAGCGCCTGCTCGACCTGCTGATCGACGGGGACCTCCGCGTGGCCGAGACCGCCGACGACTGGTCGCGCTGGCCGGAGCTGGTGCGCGAGCACCTGGCCGGCTGAACCCTCCGGTGAGTGGACCACATACCCGTCGAGTGGCGCACATACAAGTGGTCCACTCAAGGGGTATGTAGTCCACTCGGCGGTCAGGGCTGAAGCCCTTGTGGGTGCGTCCTCAGCGGGTCGGCGG
>CAYPQR010000278.1:0-4709 GCA_964412865.1 uncultured Intrasporangiaceae bacterium | reverse complement strand
GGACAGGGCCGCAGTGGCGGCGGGGGAAGGCGGGCGGTGATTCTGTGAGCGACATTCGCCTGCCAGGTGTGTCTGATGAGATCAACGCGACCATCAATCGCCTGAACGCGATCATCATGCGCCGCCGTCCGCGGAACGATCTTCGCGATGCGTTCTACGATGGCAGGCGTTTGCTGCGCTATGGCGGGGGCGTTGTTCCGCCGCAGTACTACCGGCTGGGTCTGGTGCTCGGATGGGTAGGCAAGGGTGTAGACCTGCTGGCACGCAGGTGCAACCTTGACGGTTTCGAGTGGGCAGACGGCAACCTTGACGCGCTCGGGTGGCGGGACCTGTGGGATCAGAACATGCTCGGGTCGGAGGTTGACCAGGCGATCACGTCGTCCCTGATTCACGGTGTGGCGTTCGCGGTCACGACGCGAGGTGGCGACGGGGAGCCGCCCGCGTTGATTCACTTCAAGGATGCTACGTGCGCGTCCGGAGATTGGGACTCCAGATCACGACGGCTGACGAGCCTGCTCTCGATCACAGGTCGAGATGACGATGGGCAGGTGCGGTCGTTGGCGCTGTATCTGGACGGCGAGACGATCACGGCCAAGAAGGATCGCGGCAAGTGGGATGTTCACCAGGAGGAGCATCCGTGGGGCGTGCCGGTGGAGCCGTTGCCGTACCGTCCGCGTCTGCGCCGGCCGCTCGGATCGTCCCGGATCACACGTTCGGCCATGGGGTTGCAGGATGCTGCCACTCGCGAACTGATCCGCCTTGAGGGTCACATGGACGTGTATTCGTACCCGGAGATGTGGATGCTCGGGTCCGACGCGAGCGTGTTCAAGAATCAGGACGGCACCACGAAGGCCGACTACGAAGTTCTGCTAGGTCGCATGAAGGCGATCCCTGACGATGATGACCAGGACGAGCCGTCGTTGGCGCGGGTTGACGTGAAGCAGTTTCCGGCCGCGTCCCCTCAGCCCCACCTAGCGGCGCTGAATGCGTACGCGAAGCTCTTTGCTCGGGAGCAGTCGCTGCCCGATTCATCGTTGGCGATCACGGACTTTGCCAACCCGACCTCGGCTGAGTCGTACGACGCGAGCCAGTATGAGCTGATCGCTGAGGCCGAGGGTGCGGTGGACGACTGGGGGCCGGCTCTGCGGAGATCGTTCGTCCGGGCGCTGGCGATCGCGAATGGCGAGAGTTCGCCGCCGGACGAGTGGGCATCCATCATGCCGGCGTGGCGCAACCCGCGATATCTGTCGAAGTCTGGTCAGGCTGATGCTGGCATGAAGATCATCTCAGCGAAGCCGGATCTGGCCGATACGGATGTGGGCCTGGAGTTGCTCGGTCTGACGCCGGATCAGATCCGCCGGTACAAGGGCGAGCGCCGCCGGATGCAGGCGAGTAGCCGACTGGACGCCCTGATCGCCGCTGGCCAGCAGGCGCAGGAGGAGGCTCCGCCGGATGGTGTCGCAGGCTGATATCGACCGGCTCCGGCAGGGGCAGGCGGGCATCCGTGCGTTGGTGGAGCGCGACCTTCGGGCGTACCTGTCGACCCTGGATATGTCGAATGTTCAGATCGTCCGGTCTCGGCTGTTGAAGTTCGTCCCGGACCTGGTGGAGACGTACGGCGAGGCTGCGGCGGCTATGGCTCAGGACTGGTACGAGGAGGTCCGCGAGGGACTGGGACTGCCCGGCCACTTCCGCGCAGTGGCTCCGAGCGCCGAGTTCTGGGCGCAGACGCGCGAGGCAACCGAGGGCACGGTGCGACGGGTGGCGGAGACGGCCACAAGTCAGGCGGCGGCGCTGACCGCGCTGTCGTCCAAGGCTGGCAAGTACGCGATCGGCGGCTCTCGTGAGGCGATCCGGCGCTCGGCGTTCGCGGACCCGCGAGCGTCGGGCTGGCGGCGCGTGACCCGCGGTGCGACGTGCAAGTTCTGTCGCATGCTCGCTGGCCGCGGGGCGGTGTACCGGGATGACACAGTGCGTTTCGCGGCTCACGGCAAGTGCGACTGTGCCGCCGTCCCGTCGTGGGACTCCAGCGCGCCCGAGGTTGACGTGGACCTGTACAAGGCGAGCGAACGCACCACGGGCATGAGCGACGAGGAGCGGGCGCGGCACAACGCGCTCATCCAGCGGGCAATCGCCCAGTACACATGATCTTCCCGCCCATGTCCGGGCGGGTGGGGTGACCGGAACGGTTGCCCGGTTTGAATCCGAAACGGAGACCCTTTCCCATGCCCGAAATCGAGGATCAGGACGCGACCGCGACCGAGCACGAGGCAGAGGCGCAGGAAGCCGAAACGGTGGACTACGCAGCCGAGGCGGAGAAGTGGAAGGAACTGGCCCGCAAGCAGGAGAAGCGCGCCAAGGAGAACGCGGCCAAGGCTCGTCGGTTTGACGAGATCGAGGCCGCCTCCAAGTCGGAGGCCGAGCGCGCCAATGACCGCATCAAACAGCTGGAATCCGAGCTGAGCAAGGAGCGTGCCGCGGCACTGCGCTCCCGCATTCAAGCAAGGTACGGAATCCAGGACGACGATGCAGATCTGTTCCTGACGGGCGACGACGAAGACACGCTGACGAAGCAGGCGGAGCGCCTGGCTGAGCGTGCTGCCGATCGTCACAAGAAGGGCAACCACGTTCCCGATGAAGGACGCGACCCCGGCAAGGGTGCCGCTAGCAGCGGCGACACCTTCGCAGAGTTCGCCGAATCCTTCTTCACTCACTAATCAGAAGGGGCAACCATAATGGTTGACATCTCCCGCGGCACCACTGGCGTGTCGCTTCCGAAGGAACTGTCCTCAGAGATCTGGGGCGCGACGGTCGAGAACTCGGTCGTCATGTCTGTCACTCGACAGATCGCACTTCCAGGGTCTGGCGTCACCGTGCACTCGATCACCGGTGAGCCGGCGGCCGGGTGGACCGGTGAGACCGACGAGAAGCCGGTCAGTCGCCACACCCTGGCGAACAAGTCGATCACTCCGTACAAGCTGGCCGTGATCGAGCCGTTCTCGATGGAGTTCCGGCGTGACCTGCCTGGCCTGTACGCAGAGCTTGCTCGTCGCCTGCCGTTCGCTCTGGCGAAGAAGTTCGATGAGACCGTGTTCTCGGACGGGACCGGCTACACGGCCCTGGCGGACTTCGACTTCCTGGGCGACACCGCGACCACGCAGACCGTGGACTCCACCTCCACCACCGACGATCTCGTGGCCGCATACCAGGCGGTGACCGACGCCGGGGGTGACATCTCGGCATGGGTCGGCTCCCCGACGCTCGTCGGCCTGCTGATCTCCGCCCGCTCTCAGGAGCAGTCGTTCAACCTGACCTCGGGCCTGCAGGTGGGTTCCGTGTTCGGGGCGACCGTGCTCAAGACTCGGGCGGCCCTGCCGACCGGCACCCCGAACACCCTCGGGTACGCGGGTGACTTCCAGAACGATGCCGTGTTCGGCACCGTCGAGGGTGTGCAGGTGAGCATCAGCGACCAGGCCACCCTGACCGATGGCGCTTCGACCATCAACCTGTGGCAGCAGAACATGTTCGCCGTTCGGGCTGAGATCGAGATCGGGTTCCGGACGAAGGACGTGAACCGGTTCGTTCGTCTGGACGACGGGGCGGCCTGAGTCGGGACAACTGAATAGGAGGCGGTGAGGATGGGCCAGTTCATCCAGACAACGGACCTCGCGCCGTTCGCGACCATCGATGCGGTCAAGGCCGCGGCGATGATCGAGGACGCGGAGGCTCAGGCCATCCTCACCGCCCCCTGCATCCCCGGTCTACTCACCCCACCGGCGGGTGAGACTGCGGAGGAGCGGGCTGTTCGCGAGTCGAAGTTGGCGGCGATCAAGTCCATCCTGCGGGCCGCGATCTTGCGGTGGGAAGAGGCGGGCACGGGCGCGGTCCAGTCTGAGACGATCGGCCCGTTCACGCAGTCGGTGCAGCAGGCGTCCAGGCGGTCGATGTTCTGGCCGCGTGAGATCGAGCAGCTGCAGGCGGTGTGCAGTGGCGGAGAGCGCGAGGCGTTCACGGTCGATACCGCACCAACAACCCTTTCAGGCGGCACGCCGGACGTGTGGGGATACGAGGTCGGCAACTGGGCCGGTCCGGATTTGAGGGCGTGACCCTGATGGCCTTCATCGGCGAGCCGGTCTCGCGCCTCCGTGAGCAGCAGACGGGCACCGACCGCTACGGCGACCCGATCTACGAGCAGATCGAGACGGTCCTTCCCGAGCGTGCAGCGTTCGACCCTGGCGGCACTCGCGAGCCTGTCGAGGTTGGGCGCGAGCAGACGGTCACAACCCCGAAGTTGTACTTCCGCAGGCAGTACCCGGACCTGGTGACCACGGATCAGGTGAAGGTGCGCGGGGTGGCATACACCATTGAGGGCATCCCCGCCGACTGGGTGTCGCCGTTCGGGTCCGAGGTGGGCGGCCTGGTGGTCGAGCTGAAGGTGGTGGACGGCTGATGGCGCGACCGAAAGTGACACTCAACCACTCTGGCGTCGAGTCGCTGCTGGGCGCACCTGGCGTACGTGCTGCGTGCCGCGAGCAGGCGGAGGCCGTGGCGGAGCGTGCGCGTGCGACGGCACCGGTGGACACGGGCGAGTACCGGGCGTCGATCCATGTCGTCTCGGATACAACCGACCGGGCCGTGGAGCGCGTGGTGGCCGACGCTCCGCACGCGATGATCGTGGAGGCCAACACCGGCAACCTCGCCCGCGCCCT
>CAYPQR010000277.1:0-4722 GCA_964412865.1 uncultured Intrasporangiaceae bacterium | reverse complement strand
GAGGGCTCCTGTGCCGCAGCGGTTGGGTCGCCGACGAGCCGTGGACCCCGCTACGTCGCGATCTGTCCGCGCCGGTGGAGGACTGTGGCCTGCGGATCGAGGTGCTCGACGCGGACCACGTCGAGGATCGGCTCGTGCACGATCGGGTCGCCGTGCAACGGGCGTCGTTTCCCAACTCGACCTTCACGCAGGAGCGCTGGCACGTGATGGCGCGAGCCCGCGCCTACCGCCGGGCCCGCTGCCTGGTCGGTTACGACGATGCCGGCCGTGCCGTTGCGGCGACGACCGTGTGGTCGGCCGGCCGCGGACGTCCCGGCCTGATCGAGCCGCTGGGCGCACACCGAGAACACCGCGGCCACGGATACGGGCGTGGCATCACGGTGGCCGCGGCGGCAGCGCTGCGGGAGATGGGGTCGTCCGCGGTGACGGTGTGCACGCGCAGCAGCAACGTCGGCGCGGTGGCGGCCTACGTGTCGGCCGGGTTCGAGCGGATGCCGGACGTCACCGACTTCCGTCGCCCGAGCTGACCACTCGAGGACGCGCGGTGGACGCCGTCGGGGTTCACCCGCGGCGGAGGATGTGGCGAATGAGGAGCACCACCGTCGCGCACCAGAGCGCGACGGTCGTCCATCCGGCGACGCGGCCGGCGCGCTCGAGCGCACACGAGTCGGCCCAACGGGCCGCCTCCAGCGTGCCGAGGGCGAAGACCGCCGTCGAGAAGGTGGGCGGCCACGGCGGCCGTCCGCGTCCGCCACGTCCACGGAGCACGTGCCCGAGACTCACGACGACAACCGGAATCAGCGCCAGGCAGGCCAGGAGCCACAGCCCGACGACGACCGCCTGCACGCCGTCGCCGGGTATGCGGATGGGCCCGGCATCCGCAACCCGTCCGGCCGTGGCGGCGGCCAGTCCGCCGCAGCCCGCGGAGATCCACCACGGTGCCTTCGCCGCCCCACGCAGCCCGTAGCGGAGGATTCGCGCGGTGGCGAGCGCTACCACGACGAGGTAGGCCACGATGCCGCACGCCCCCGCGAGCAGCCCGGCCCACCCGGCGATCGAGCCCGCCCGACCGGACGGTGCCACCGCGTACACGGCGAGTGCGTCGCCCAGCGCGGCCGCCGGAGCGAGGAACCAGCTGCCGGCGACGTCGTGCAGGCGGGGGCGCGTCGTGGCGGCCAGTCGCGCGAGCACGGTCACGGAGGTCAGCCACGACAGTCCGGCGACGATCGGTGCGGCCGCGTCGTGCAGGCGTCCGCCCTCGGATGCGATGCCGACGGCGACGACCGCAAGCCCCAGGGGCACGGTGAAGTCGCCGAAGGACCATTCACCGCCGAGGACCTCCCGGACCGCGCGGCCCTGCCGCACGGAGCGCAGGGGGATCGCGATCGCGGTGACGACGGCGAGGATCAGCAGCGGGGTCGCCCAGCGGTGTGGTCCGACCTGCCTCGCCAGGTGTGACGCGCCGGCGGTGGCCATGACGGCGCCGTACGGCAACGCCGATCGGGCATGCCCGTCGCCTGGATGCGGCAGGTGCATGTCGGATGTCCTTCGGTCGTCGCGCCGATCGATGGACACGATATGCGGGCGATACAGCGTGATTCGCGCGAGGTGGTCTCGGGTCGGGCACGGTGTCTACAGAGTGAGACGCCGCTCGTCGTAGCATCACGCGCTGTTATGTTTACGATCATGATTCGTACTCGACGCGCCGGCCTGGTGGGAAAGATGATGCCCATGCTGTGCCGCTGTCGGTTCACGCCGTAGCCGCGAGACGAGTCCCTCCTGCCGCGCCCCGGGTCCGGGCTGCCGCGGCGACTCGCCGAAGGCGGCGCACGCACACCCGCCCGCATACGTGACATCCACCGCACGCATCCACCGCATGGAGGCATCCATGACCACTGTGACATCGCGCCCCCGCCGCCGTTCGCGCGCCGACCGGCCCGCACCCGACTGGGATCTGGTCTACAAGCGCAACTACATCGAACGTATGAAGCGCGACCGCCCGCCGATGAACGTGCGCGACGAGTTGCCGCAGCTCATCGAACGGGGCTACGAGGACATCCCCGAAGAGGACATCGTGCGCCTCTACTGGTGGGCGCTCGCGCACGACAAGCCCAAGATCGGCACCTTCATGGTGCGCATCAAGGTGGCCGGCGGCCTGGTCAGCTCCGGTCAGGTGAGGGCCCTCGCACACATCGCCCGCGACTTCGGTCGCGGCGAGGCCGAACTGACCACCCGACAGGGCATCCAGCTGCACTGGGTGGAGCTGTCGCGCCTGCCCGAGGTCATGGAGCGGATCGAGGCGGCGGGGCTCACCACCAACGGCGGCGAGGGTGACACGGTCCGCAACATCACCGGATGCCCGGTCAGCGGGCTGAGTGAGGGCGAGCCCTTCGACGTGACTCCGGTCATCCGGGAGGTCGCCGACCACTTCTACGGCAACCCCGAGTTCTCAAACCTGCCGCGCAAGCACAAGTACACGATCTCCGCGTGCCCGTCGCAGTGCAACGCCCCCGAGATCTCCGACGTCGCGCTCATCGCGGTGCACAAGGGGCTGCGCGAGGGGTTCGCCCTGCGCATCGGCGGCGGCATGACCAACACTCCGCGCATCTCCCGCGACATCGGCGTCTTCGTGCCCCGCGAGGAGACGATCGAGGTGCTGGAGGCCGTGACCAACGCGTGGCAGCGCGACCTGCGCTATCGCATCTCGCGTGCGAAGGCCCGCATCAAGTTCATGATGGACGACTACGGTCCGGAGGGGATGCGCGCCAAGATCGAGGAGGCGCTCGGCCGCACACTGGAGGACGGCGTCGCTCCGGCGCCGACGACCAACGCCGACCATCTGGGGGTGCACCCACAGGCCGACCCGGACCTGGCGTATGTCGGAGTGCCGGTGTCGTCCGGACGCATCACGGGCGACCAACTCGAGTCATTGGCCGACCTGGCCGAAAGCTACGGCGGCGACGTGCGATTCACTCGCCAGCAGAACTTCCTGCTCGGCAACGTGCCGATCGACCGCCTCGACGACGTCAAGAAGACGCTGCGCGACATCGGGTTCGACGTGGACCGCGGTCGCGCCTTCGGCCGCTCCATCGCGTGCACCAGCCACCGCTTCTGCAACTACTCCGTCGCCGAGACCAAGGGCAAGCTGGAGGAACTGCTCGACGAGCTGACCGACCACTACGGCGCCGACGCGATCGGCGATCTCGCCGTGCATGTCGACGGCTGCCCGCACGCGTGCGCACAGCACTGGGTGGGCGAGATCGGCCTGCAGGGCACCACGACCCGCGTCGAAGGCTCCGACGAGCGGATCGAGGCATACGACCTGACTGTCGGAGGGGGACTGGGCACGCGAAGCGCCATCGGCCGGCGGCTGCTCCGCCGGGTGCCGACGCATGAGATCAACGGTGTGATGGACCGCCTCGTCGGCGCGTGGCTGGCGGAGCGAAACCGCCGTGGCGACATCGAATTCACCCTCGGTGACTTCTGCAACGACCACACCGACGAGCAACTCGTCGCCATTGCGCAGGACACACAGGTGGCCGACGCGGGGCCCGACACGAGCGTGGGCGTGCGCGTGCCCGGACCGCTGCTGCCGCTGGTCGACGGCGAGGACCGCATCGAGGTCGACGCTCCGACCGTCGGCGAGGCGCTCGCGATCGTCGCCGAGAGGTTTCCGAAGTTCAAGGAGACCGTGCTGCCCGATGGAGCGGTCGACCGTTCATACCTCGTCGCGATCGGCGACGAGGACGTCCGCAACCTCGACGGATTGGCGACACCCGTGCAACCGGGCACCGACATCCTCGTCATCACGGCCATGTCCGGAGGCTGAACGCCGTGCGCCCCTTCGCGCGTCACGTCCGCCAGCAGGGCGTGCGTGCGGAGAGGGTCCATAAAGAGCCAATCTGACCTACTGACAACCACATACGAGAGGACGACACATGACACAGCTGGATCTGGCGCCGAAGACCGACGACGGACGAGTGGTTTTCGACGACCTCGAGATCGGCGAGATCGCCGTCGACCTCGACGACCAGGAGCCCGAGGACGTCATCGAGTGGGGGCTCGAGACGTTCGGCGACCGCGTCGCGATCGTCACCGCCCTGCAGGAGGACGGTATGGCCATCCTCGACATGGCGGCCCGCATCAAGCCCGACGTACGGGTCATCACCGTCGACACCGGCCGGTTGCCGCAGGAGACGTACGATTTCATCGACGAGGTCCGCGAGAAGTATCCGCAGACACAGTGGGATGTGCTCTTCCCCGACGCGGCCGAGGTCGAGGCCATGGTGCGCCGCCGCGGCGCCAATCTCTTCCGCAACTCGGTGGAGGAGCGCATGCTGTGCTGCCAGATCCGCAAGGTGCGCCCGCTCGTCAAGGCCCTGCAGGGGCTCGACGCGTGGTTCACCGGCCTGCGCCGCGACCAGTGGGCGTCGCGCGCCGCGATCAAGAAGGTCGAGCTCGACCACGACCATGAGGGCATCGTCAAGATCAACGCCCTGGCCGACTGGGAGGCCGACGAGGTCAAGGCCTACATCGAGGAGGCCGGCGCGCCGGTGCATCCGCTGTATGCCAAGGGATACACCAGCTTCGGCTGCGCACCCTGCACCCGGCCGATCCAGCCCGGCGAGAACGACCGGGCCGGCCGGTGGTGGTGGGAGACGAACGCGCCCAAGGAGTGCGGCATCCACTGCCCGATCGAGACCGGCAGCTTCGAGCACGAGG
>CAYPQR010000276.1:0-4724 GCA_964412865.1 uncultured Intrasporangiaceae bacterium | reverse complement strand
AATCGCCATAGATGGCACCGATGTGGGTGTCGAGCTCGCGATAGCCGGATCCATTCACGATGCCGCCGAACTCGTCCCACAGCAGCTCGATGACGCCCTTCTCCGCGGGATTCGTTCCCTCGCCGAAAGGCGCTGTGCCACAGAGAATGTCGGCCGGGTCGCCGGAGTCGGGCCGGATGACCAGCTTGCCGTCGCGTGCCATGATGCGCTCCTTCAGCCGCGGCAGGATCGCTGTCAGGACGGTCCAGATGTCCCAGGTGTCGCTGACCACCGACAGCACGCCGGAGGGATAGATGTCGAGCAGCCGCGCATACGTCTCGAATTCGCCGTCTCGGCCTCCCGCACACATGACCGCGTGCTCCGTCGCCGGCACCGATGCCATGACCAAACCGTTGTCGCCCGGGTAGTAGCGGTCGATCCAGTCCTTCGCCGGCAGCGAGTCGGTGCCGAGGAAGGACAGCAGGTGACCGGCGCCCGATGCGGCGGCGGCCTCGATGCTCGCCTGCCCACGGAAGGAGAAGTCGTGGCACTGGAACGGGACACCGTCGGTGGTCGACGCCGTCTCGCGCGCCGCCCGCTCCAGCAGGATGCGGTATTGCAGCGCGATCGTGGCCGTCGTCGACGGGTGCCAAACGGCGGCGCTCATCGCCGACTCGATGTAGTTGACCAGCCAGAAGAAGCCGGGCTGTGTGTTCTCGATCGTGAACGACGGCACGCGAAGCGGCACCAGTGTGCCCTCGGGCACCGCCTTGAACCGCAGCGGCAGATACCCGACGCGGTGCAGCGCACGGATGTGGTCGACGGTGACGGCACCCCGGCCGAGATACGAGTCCATCGCCTGCTGATAGAGGCGGGCCACCTCGTCCTCATCGGCGGTGAAGAAGGGCTCGAACGCCTCGACGAGATATTGCTGCAAGAAGGCCTGCAGGCCGAAGTGGACGACGGCGTCGACGCCGTCCATGCGCGACCCGCGGTTGGTGTAGTTGGAATAGACGTGGGTCGTCTTCGGCGGGTACTGGAAGATGTGGCCGACCTTGTAACCGTCGGTCAGCAGCAGTGGCGCGATGGGCGACGCGGTGGTGATGGTCATTTCATGGCCTCCTGGATGAGGATCGCATCGAGCGGGTGGATGTCGGTGGCCACGCCGGGTCGGCGGTGGCCGGGGTGCGAATCGGTGGTGTGGATCCGGCCGAAGTGGTCGCGCAGCCGGTCTGCAGCGCCGGAGAAGACCCCGTGGGTCACCCACAGGTCAAGACGCTCCCTCGGCAGGCCGGTCGCCTCCGCGAGGCCCCGGAACGTGCCGCCGCCGTCGCAGATGTCGTCGACGACCAGGAAGCACCCCTCGCCGGGCAGCGGTTCACAGGTGAAGCCGGTGAGCCGGCCGGTCGCGAAGTCCCGGGTCTTGCCCGCCTGATAGAGAGGCAGCCCGAGGGCGTCGGCCACCGCGGCAGCGCGGTCGCGAGCGCCGGCATCCGGGGCGATGATCCCGGCATACGGACAGTGTGCCGAGTCGCGGGTGACGGCCGCGCACACCAGAGGGGCGACGGGGCAGACCTGCAACCGGTCGATCAGCTTCTCGATCACGGGCGAGTGCGGGTCGAGCGCGATCACCCGATCGGCGTGCATGGCGTTGATGAAGTCCGCATAGACGCGTGCCCCGAACGGGCGCCCCCGATCGGCCCGGGCCCCCGGCAGGTAGGGAATCGCGGCCGCGACCCCGTGGCCCCTCTGGTGCTGCAGATCGATCCACATCGCCGCGGACGCGTAGTCATTGAGGTCGGCGCCGTCGATGCGCACGCATACCGGCGTCTCGTCGTCGCCGGCCCGGTCGAGGACGTGCTGCTCGCCGGCGGGAAACACCATCGGCGTGTCACTGCTGCGCATGAGCCACCCGCGGTCGTGGCGCGCGGTGAAGATCGGCATCGCTCCTCCTTGTTTTTGTCTATCTGACTATTACTGTACACGCGGCGCACCCACGTTGCACATCGCCCCACGGACGCGCACCGGACGGCCCCTCACCGTCTCCGCCGGGGCCTCCCGCTCACAGACACTCCGAATGAGCACACCCCACCTACAGAGTCCGGCCAGGGGCGGCGGTTATCGTTGAGTTCCGTGATCACCGGAGGCCACGTCGTCCGGCTCACGGAGTCGCAAGGTGCAGACAGCCAGAAATGGGAGAAATGGCAGCACACGCAGGGCGACGCCGCGTCGCGGTCGTCATGGCAGTGGCTGCGGGCGCGTCCGTCCTCGCCGCGTGCGGTGGCCCGGACAAGGCCGGCAGCCCCACCAGTGCTGCCTGCCCCACGTCGTTGCCCACACCGAAGATGTCGATCAAGCTGTCGACGATCCACCTCAACGTCTACAACGCGACCGGCAAGGCGGACCGCGCATCCGAGGTGGCCACCGAGCTGAAGTGGCGCGGACTGAAGATCATCTCCGTCGGCAACGATCCGATATCCGACGAGCGTGCGACCCCGAAGACCGCCGAGATCCGCTACGGCAAGACCGGGCGACAGATCGCGCTCACGCTGGCCACGCAGGTCGTGAATCCGGTGCTCCACAAGGACGACCGCACCAACCCCTCGGTCGACCTCGTGATCGGCAGCAAGTTCAAGCTCGTGCCCGTGCCGCCGCCCCCGCCCAAGAAGGTCACGATCAACGTCTACAACACGACGTACCACGCCGGATGGGCCACCAAGATCGCCGCTCAGATGAAGAAGCGCGGGTTCAAGGTCAAGTCGTATGGCAACGAGCCACACGGGCGGTTCTTCCCCCATGACTCGGCCGTCATCTTCTATGGCAAGCGGGGCGAGCCGGCCGCTCGCCGCGTGGCGCTGGCATTCAAGGACCCGAAGATGAAGGAGATGTCCGACCGGGACAGCGCCGTGGTCGACGTCGATCTCGGCAACAAGTTCACCAACCTGGTGCCGGAAGCGGAGGCGACACCGACTCCCACACCGACGCCGTCCAAGCCACGCTGCTGAGCCATGGCGCACGCGACGGCACGCCTGCCCGCACACGCATGGCGTACGTCCGTTGCACCTGGCCGGGCGCTTAGACTCGGGGGCGTGATCTTCAAGGAGGTGGGCTCGGGGAAGCCCTACCCCGACCACGGAATGACCAGGACGAAGGACTGGAGCGGGCTCGCCCCACAGATGGTGCGGCTCGACCAGCTCATCACGATCAAGCGTGAGCTCGACCTCGGCACGCTGCTGTCCGAGGACTCCACGTTCTACGGCGACCTGTTCGCCCACGTCATCGCGTGGCAGGGCGAGCTCTACCTCGAGGACGGCCTGCACCGCGCTCTGCGAGCCGCCCTGCAGCAGGTGCCCTATATCCACGCCCGAGTCCTCGAGCTATGACGAGCCCCTACGACACCGGTCGCGCCCTGGCACGCCGGCGCCACAGGCAGCGCTCGGCGATCATCGCGGGCGTCGTCGCGATCGTCGTCTTCGGCGGTGCGGGCTATTCCATGGCCTATGTCGCGGGCTGGGCAGGCGGCACCCCGAAGCCGACGCCGAGCTGCACCCACAGCGCGCCTCCGCCGCCGCAGCACGCCGTGCACCTCAACGTCTACAACGCCTCGGGCGAGAAGGGCCAGGCCAGCACGGTCGCCGAGGCGATGGCTTCGCGCGGTTTCGACCTGGCCGTCGTGAGCAACGACCCCTACAAGGAGAAGCTGGACGGGGTCGGGCAGATCCGCTTCGGCCCCGCCGGCCGGAAGTTCGCCGAAAAATACGTCAAACCGCTGGCTCCGAAGGCCAAGATGGTCGAGGACGGCCGCACCGGCACGTCCGTCGACCTCGCACTCGGCAAGGCCTTCCCCCATCTGAAGAAGGCGAAGCCGACGCCGCAGGCCACCGAGTCGGACTGCTGACATGCGTGTCGTCTCACTGCTGCCCTCGGCCACCGAGATCCTGTATGCGATCGGCGCGGGGGCCGACGTCGTCGGGGTCACGTTCGAGTGCGACGAGCCGCCGAATGCCCGCCGGGATGCCCGCGTCGTGTCGACCTCGGCATTGCCCGACGGGATGACCCCGGCCGAGATCAGCGAGGCCGTCTCGCAGCGTATGGCCGCGGGTGAGGACATCTATCACCTCGACCGGGAGGCGCTGCTCGGGCTCGACGCCGACCTGGTCGTCACGCAGGATCTCTGCGCCGTCTGCGCGGTGGACGTGAGCGAGGTCAACGACGCCCTGGACTACCTCGGCTGCACGGCACGCGTGCTGACGACCGACCCGCATACGCTGCAGGAGGTCTGGGATTCGATCCTCGACATCGGCGTGGCGACAGGACGAGTCGGCTCGGCCGCCGAGCTGGTCGCCGACCTGCGCCGGCGCGTCGACGCGGTGCGCACCCGGGTGTCGGAGCGACCGCGGCCACGCTGTCTCGTGCTCGAGTGGACCGACCCTGCATTCGCACCCGGCCACTGGGTGCCCGAGATGATCCGCGCCGCGGGTGGCGTGAGCGCGCTCGGCACTCCGGGTGAGAAGTCGGTGGGTGTCGAATGGGCGGCCGTGCGCGAGTGCGGCGCCGACGTCGTCGTGGTCGCACCGTGCGGATACACCCTGCCCGACTCGTCGCGGCTGGCGCGCGAACTCGTGGCCACCGGTGAACTCGGCGGTCAGGTCCCCGTGTGGGCGGTCGACGCCAACGCCTCCTTCGCTCGCCCCGGCCCCAGACTGGTCGACGGCGTCGAGGCGCTGGCCCGCATACTGCATCCG
>CAYPQR010000275.1:0-4734 GCA_964412865.1 uncultured Intrasporangiaceae bacterium | reverse complement strand
CGAGGTCTCGATACGCTCCTTGCTCCTTCGTCGCATCGGAGCTACTCGACCAGCCAACGGGCTTGCCGGCACGACCGGCTCGAGGGTTTGGCTGCCCGCCCAGGCTGTGCCTTGCCGGGTCCTCGTCGAGCGCGAACGGTCAGCGGAGTGACCGGAGGTCTTCGTCCGGGTTGTCGACCGTGACCACCACTCGGTCGTAGGGCTGGCCGGTCAGGTCGAGGACGACAGCCGGCCGCCGGCCATGGCATACGGCGAAGGTCGTGCGCTTCGGCTCGCGGAATGTGCCGACGAGGATGACGCCGGGCAGGCCTGTGCCGGGCATCCGAAGCCCGTGGACTTCCGTCATCCCGTCGGGCACCTCTCGAACACTGGTGATCGCCGAGCGAGGGAACGTCACGTCCGCATGGATGGCCTCGATCTTCTCGGCCACCGACAAGGAGATCGTCACGCTGTCATCGTGAATCCGTAGCTCTGCCATGGTCGGACTCTTCCACATGGCCTGGTCGATCGTCAGCGAATTCGTCGCATGTTCCACCATCGGATGCGACGCTCGACCCGTGTGACTGCTCCGACCTGCAGGGCTCGCTCATCGCCGTATCGGCGGCTACGAACCTGCGTGGGGATGCTGCCCGGACAGGCGACGCAGGTCGGCTCGGGTGTCGACGTCGGCTGCGACAAGCCCGTCGACCGCGACGCTCACGACCTCGAGCGCGGAGGCGACGCGTCGCACCGAGACGCCGTCGGGGTTCTCGGGTATGGCGTCACGCAGCGCATCAGTCCGGTGCAGGCCGAGGAGCAGCTGCCGGTGCCCGTCGGGATCCTCCGCGAGCACCGCCGATGCGGCCGGGTGTCGGGTGAGCGCCGCATGCAGCGTGGGCAGCGCTCGCGCGGCATACGGCATGTCGCCGGCGACGACCGCGACGAGGGGAGTCGGCACGTGACGCAGCCCTGCGGCAATCCCCGCGACGGGCCCACTGCCAGGCGGATCCTCGCGCACCCACTGCACGGATCGGGGAGTCGGCCGTCGGTCGCCGACGCATACGACGTCCATGTCGTTCGGCAATTCATCGAGCAGGTGGCCGAGCACCGTTGTCGACCCGAACGCGGCAGCCGTCTTGTCACCGCCTCCGAATCGCTCGGATGTGCCGCCACACAACACGATGCACGTCGTATCGGTGCGATCCATGGGGTCCATCATGGGCGATAGCCCAGCCGGCGGCTGAGGGACGTCGCGGCCGCCTGCACTTCGGGCACGAGGCGATCGGCGAGGCCCGCATCCACCCGTTCGTGCGGGTATGTCACGGCGATGCCCGCAGAGGGGTGGCCGTTGTGGTCGAGCACGGCCGCGGCGACGGAGGCGAATCCCTCGGTCACGGAGTCCTTTTCAAACGCGTAGCCGCGGCGTCTCACCTGCGCGAGCTCGGACCGCAGCGCGGTCAGCGACGTCGCTCCGCGGCCGTGGCGCTGCACGAACGCGGCCGGCGAGGGATAGAGCGCACGCACCTGTGGGGCGGGCAGTGCGGCGAGGATCGCGAGGCCCGACGCGGTCAGGTGTGCGGGCATGCGTACCCCCACGTCGGTGACGAGCGACGGCCGGCCCGGTGCGCGCTCCTCGATCACGTAGAGCACGTCGTTGCCGTGCAACACGACGAGGTGGGCGTTGTGGGTCGTCGTGTCGACCAGCCGTGTCAGCGCCGGTCGTGAGATGCGTTGCAGCGGCGCCTGACGGGCATATGCCGAGCCGAGCTCGAACGCCGCGACTCCCAGACCCCACCGCCGGTCGTCCGCGAGATGGCTGACGAAGCCGGTCTGCTTGAGCACCGTCAGCAGGTGGTAGGTGGACGATCTGGGCAGGTCGAGCTGGCGGGCGATGGAGGCGGCGGGCAGCGGCTCGGCGTGCCGGGCCAGCAGTTGCAGGACAGCAAGAGCGTGCGTCGCGGCAGGAACGTTCGGCATGAGCCTCGTCACCTCCATGTCTCATATCTGAGACAAGACTACTCGCCGGGTGGTATCCCCTGGGTCCGCCGATGCAGTCCAATGGAAAGCATGAGTTCCGTCATCGTGGGCGTCGGCCCGCTCAGCTTCGAGGATGTCGTGGCGGTCGCCCGTCACGACGCGCAGGTCGCCATCAGCGACGAGGCGGCGGAGGGCATCCGCAAGAGTCGCCGGGTCATCGAGGCACTGGCCGACGACACGATTCCGCACTACGGCGTCTCCACCGGCTTCGGCGCGCTGGCCACCAAGCACATTCCGCTCGACATGCGAGCCCAGCTGCAGCGCAGTCTCGTGCGATCGCACGCCGCGGGCTCCGGTCCCGAGGTCGAGCGCGAGGTCGTGCGTGCGACGATGCTGCTGCGCCTGTCGACCCTCGCGACGGGGCGCACCGGCGTGCGGCTGGAGACCGCGCAGGCCTACGCCGACCTGCTCAACGCCGGCCTCACCCCGGTCGTGCACGAATACGGGTCGCTCGGCTGCTCCGGTGACCTCGCGCCCCTCGCGCACTGTGCGCTCGCCGTGATGGGCGAGGGTCGGGTGCGCGACCGTGACGGCGTGCTGCACGACACCGCCGACGTGCTGGAGGCATACGACATCACCCCGGTCGAGTTGCGTGAGAAGGAGGGCCTCGCGCTGATCAACGGCACCGACGGCATGCTCGGTCAGCTCGTCCTCGCGATCACCGACCTGCGTCGTCTGCTCACGACGGCCGACGTCACCACGGCGATGAGCGTCGAGGGGCTCATGGGCACCGACGACGTCTTCGCTGCCGACCTGCAGGCGCTGCGACCGCACCCGGGCCAGGCCGTCAGCGCGGCCAACCTGCGAGCTCTCATGGCCGGCAGTGCAATCCGCGAGAGCCACCGTGACCCCGAGGCATGCACCCGCGTGCAGGACGCGTATTCGCTGCGTTGCTCGCCGCAGGTGACCGGTGCCGCACGCGACACCGTCGACCATGCCGAGCGGGTGGCCGAACACGAGCTTGCCTCCGCCATCGACAATCCCGTCGTCACTCTCGACGGACGGGTTGAGTCGAACGGCAACTTCCACGGTGCGCCCGTCGCCTATGTGCTCGACTTCCTGGCCATCGTCACCGCGGATGTCGCCAGCATGAGCGAGCGGCGCACCGACCGCTTCCTCGATGTCGCCCGCAATGCCGGCCTCCACCCGTTCCTGGCCGACGACCCCGGAGTCGACTCCGGGCACATGATCGCGCAATACACCCAGGCGGCCATCGTTTCGGAGCTGAAACGGCTCGCCAACCCTGCCAGCGTCGACTCGATCCCGTCGAGCGCCATGCAGGAGGATCACGTGTCGATGGGCTGGTCGGCTGCGCGCAAGCTTCGCCGCGCCGTCGACGGGCTGACCCGTGTGATCGGCATCGAACTGCTGACCGCAGCACGCGCGCTCGACCTGCGAGCACCCCTCACCCCCGCGCCGGCAACGGCGGCAGTCGTCGACGCCCTGCGGGAGACCACGCAGGGTCCGGGCACCGACCGATTCTTGGCGCCCGAGATCGAGAACGCCGTCGAACTGGTGCGCAGCGGTGCTGCGTTGCATGTAGCGAACGAGGCTGTGGGAGGCGGATTGCAATGAGCACCAACGGTGGACAGGCTGGGGCGCCGACCCTCGGCGTGGAGCAGCGCACGATCGACTTCGTGCCGCACGAGGAACGGCACGGCCATCCCTCCAGCCAGTTCACCGTATGGTTCGCCGCCAACACCCAGATCACGACAGCGGTCACGGGCGCGCTTGCCGTCGTGCTCGGCCTGCCGCTCTCGTGGGGCGTGCTCGCCCTGGTGATCGGCAATGTCCTCGGCGGCATCGCCATGGCCCTGCACTCCGCTCAGGGGCCGAAGCTCGGCGTGCCGCAGATGATCCAGTCACGGGCGCAGTTCGGCTTCTACGGCGCCGTGCTGCCGCTGATTCTGGTCATCCTGATGTATCTGGGCTTCTTCGCGACCAGTGGAGTGCTCGGCGGTGCCGCCCTGGCCCAGTGGACCGGCATGCCGACGGACCTCGCGATCGTCATCGTCTCGATCGTGTGCACCGCTCTGGCGATCGTCGGATACCGGCTGATCCATGTCGTCGACCGCTGGATCAGTCTCCTCAGCGCGTGCCTGTTCGTCTTCTTGACCGTTCAGCTCTTCCGCACCGCCGATGTCGGCGCGCAGTGGTCGGGCGGTGGATCGTTCGACTTCGGCACCTTCCTGCTCGTCGTCGCGATTGCAGCCACCTGGCAGTTCACCTGGGGCCCTTACGTCGCCGACTACTCGCGCTACCTGCCGGCCCGCACCTCCACCGCCTCCACCTTCTGGTGGACCTATGGTGGCGCCGTCATCGGCGGCACCTGGATCATGTGTCTCGGAGCCGCCTTCGTTGCTGTCGCGCAGAAGGCATTCGAGGGTGGATCGACCAGCTATCTGGTCGATCTGGCCGGCCACGGCATCGGCTGGCTGGTGCTGCTGATCGTCATCCTCGGGGTGGTCGCGGTGAACGTGCTGAACCTCTACGGCGCGTTCATGTCGTCCACCACCACGTTGACGGCCTTCTGGAAGAGGCCGGTCGGTCAGGGCACCCGCATCGCATACATCGTGGGTGCGGCCGTCGTCGGCACGGTGCTCGCGATCGCCGGCCGCGGCAACTTCCTCGACAACTACAGCAACTTCATCCTGTTTCTGGCGTACTTCCTCATCCCGTGGTCGGCCATCAACCTCGCCGACTTCTATCTGGTGAGCA
>CAYPQR010000274.1:0-4752 GCA_964412865.1 uncultured Intrasporangiaceae bacterium | reverse complement strand
CCTTCCGTTCGAAAAATGACAGCCAGCGTCGCCGGATCTCAGCGCTTTCCATGAATATGTCCTTGTCCGATGCGGGTATCTGGGGCGGGGCGTGGGCCTCAGCGGCCCCCGGTAGCTCGCCGAGGCGCCATCACGCGCGCGATCACCGCATTCGGGATCGGATCTGTGTCACTCATCGTGTCCACCTTACCGGCACCGCGCCAGTGCCCGCGTCACCCCGCCGCGCGCGCCCCACCTGGCTGGTCGAGTGCCGCGATGCGACGAAGGAGCGAGCGGTGTATCGAGACCTGCGAGCGTGCGTTGCCAACGGGGTCCCTGGCGTGGTCACCAGGGTCGGGGCGGGGGACACGCTGCGGTCGCAACTCCCCCTCGCGCTTCGCGCTGGGCGGTACCCCCACCGCACATCCCCATACGCCTCTTCGGTCAGGTGCCACCCGCCGGCCCGCTCACGTACTTTCCGGTCAGTAGGCGAGCCCCCAGGGCGAGCCGTATTGAGCAGCGCGGGCCGCTTCGCTCCTCCGCTTACTCGACCGGCCCAGGGACACTCAGCCGGCGAGGTCCGACTTGATCTCCGGGAAGTGGCAGGCGACCTTGTGCCCCGGCTCGCCCTTGGCGTCCTCGAGCTTCGGCGTCTCGGTGGCGCAGATCTCCTGAGCCTTCCAGCAGCGGGTGCGGAACACACAACCCGACGGCGGGTTCTGCGGGCTGGGCAGATCACCGTTGAGCAGAATCCGCTCTCGTGCACCGGACACCTGCGGGTCCGGGATCGGCACCGCCGACATCAGCGCGTGGGTGTACGGGTGCTGCGGCCGGTGATAGAGCGTGTCGCGATCGGCGACCTCCATGACCTTGCCGAGATACATGACCACGACACGGTCGGAGATGTGCCGCACGACCGACAGGTCGTGCGCGATGAAGATGTAGGCCATCTTCTGCTCGTCCTGGATCTCCTCCAGGAGGTTGACGACCTGCGCCTGGATCGAGACGTCGAGCGCTGACACCGGCTCGTCGCAGACGATCAGCTGCGGCTTCAACGCGATGGCGCGGGCCACGCCGATGCGCTGGCGCTGTCCGCCGGAGAACTCGTGCGGGAAGCGGTTGTAATGCTCAGGGTTCAGGCCGACCCGATCCATCACCTCCTGCACGGCCTTCTTGATCCCGCCCTCGGGTGTGACGCCCTGGATGATGAAGGGAGCACCGATGATCTTGCCGACCGTGTGCCGTGGGTTCAGCGAACCGAACGGGTCCTGGAAGATCATCTGCATCTCGCGACGCAGATGCTGCAGCTTCTTTCCCCTCGCCCGGGTGATGTCCTCGCCGGCGAATTCGATCGTGCCGCCCGTTGGTTCGAGCAGTTTCAGCATGGTGCGTCCGGCAGTGGATTTGCCGCAGCCGGACTCGCCGACCAGGCCGATCGTCTCGCCGCGATGCACCTCCATGTCGATGCCGTCGACGGCCTTCACGGGAGAGTCGGGCCGCCGGATGATCCCGGGCTTCCACTGCGGGAAGTGCTTCTTCAGCCCGCTGACCTTGAGGACGGTCTCGCCGACCTCGACCTTGGGTCCACCACCCAGCGACTCGGTCTCGTCCGGCTTGGTCAGATCGGTCATGCCTGCTCACCCCTTCCCAGCACGGGCTTCATGTCATTGGCGATCACCGCGGCACGGTCGTCATCGGTCAGGAAGCACCGTGCCTGCTGCTCGCCGATCTGATAGAGCTCCGGGAATTCCTTGCGGCACCGGTCGCCCGGCACCATCTCACGATAGGCACACCGCGGGCTGAACGCGCAGCCGGACGGCAGGTTGATCAGCGACGGCGGGTTGCCCGGGATGGGGTTCAGCCGCTCCTGACGCTCCTGATCGAGCCGTGGCATGGAGTTCAGCAGGCCCCAGGTATAGGGGTGTTTCGGCCGCTCGAAGGTGTCGTAGACGTTGCCCTTCTCGACCGCGCGGCCGCCATACATCACCATGATGTCGTCGGCGATGTCGGCGACCACGCCGAGGTCGTGGGTGATCATGATGATCGCGGAGTGGAACTCCTTCTGCAGGTCGACCATCAGCTCGAGGATCTGTGCCTGCACCGTCACGTCGAGGGCGGTCGTCGGCTCGTCGGCGATCAGCAGCTTCGGGTCGTTGATCAGCGCCATCGCGACCATGGCGCGCTGGCGCATACCGCCGGAGTATTCGTGGGGGTATGCGTCGTAGCGCACCTTCGGGTTGGGGATGCCGACGCGGGCCAGCATGTCGATGCTGTGCTCCTTGGCCTCCGCCTTCTTGGCGTCCGGGTGATGTACGAGGTAGGCCTCGGCGACCTGGTTTCCGACCGTGTAGTACGGGTGCAGCGCCGACAGCGGATCCTGGAAGATCATCGCGATGTCCTTGCCGCGCAGCAGGCGAAGCTGCTCGTCGGACACCGCCATCAGGTCTTCGCCCTCGAACAGGATCTGGCCCGAGGTCTGTGCGTTCGTGCCCCGGTGCAGTCCCATGATCGCCTGGTTGGTCACCGACTTGCCGGATCCGGACTCGCCGACCACGCCCAGAGTCTTGCCCGCTCGCAGGTCGAAATTGACGCCGTCGACCGATTTGACGATGCCGTCGTCGGTCGGGAAGTGCACCTTCAGGTCGCGCACTGACAGCAGCGGGCCGGACGCCGTCGCCGACGAGCTGGTCGCCATGGTCGTCTCGGTGGTCATCTGGTCACTCACCTCAGGCTCTCTTGACGCGCGGATCGATGACTCCGTAGAGGATGTCGACGATCATGTTGGAGACGATCACGAAGGTCGACAGCAGCACCACGATGCCGATGGTCGTCGGCAGATCCCAGGTCTGTGCCGACTGCACCGCGAGCTTGCCGACACCCTGGAAGTTGAAGACCTGTTCGGTGATGATCGTGCCGCCCGCGAGGATCGCGAGGTCCAGGCCGGCTTGGGTGACGATGGGGGTCAGCGCAGCACGCAGGGTGTGTTTGAAGAGAATCTTGCGGGGTGCGAGCCCCTTGGCCTTCGCGGTGCGCAGATAGTCCTGCCCCAAAGACTCCAGCACGAACGCTCTGGTGAGCCGGGTGTATCCGGCGAGCAGCACCAGGGCGAGGGTCACAGCGGGCAGAATCAGCCCCTGCAGCCACAGCGCTGGATTTTCGGTCAGCGGTGTGTATGTCGGGACCGGCATGATCTTCCACTTCAGCGAGATGTAGGAGAGCAGCACCAGCCCGATGAAGAAGCTCGGGAACGAGTAGAAAACCAGGGCGAGACCGACCAGGAACTTGTCGATGAACTTGCCTCTGCGTAATGCGGCGATGATGCCGAATCCGACACCGAACACCATCCAGATCACGAACGCGACCACGGCGATCGACAGCGATACGGGTATTCGAGGTTTGAGTTCGGAGTTCACGGTTGCGGCCGACATCGGCGAATATCCGAGGCACGGGGCCGCGCAGTGCGCGATCAGCTCCGGGTGGGTCTTGGCCAGTTCCTTGTCCTCGGGGAAGTCGCGGCCGACCACGACGCCCTTCACGAAGTCGGCCCACTGCACGATCATCGGCTTGTCGTAGCCCAGCGCCTTGCTGTTCTGTTCGATCAGTTCCGGGGTGCAGTTCTTGCCGCAGGTGAGCTGCGCGGGGTTGACCGGTGTCGAGAAGAACAGGATGAAGGTGGCCAGTGTGATCAGCAACAGCATGATCACGCCGGAAAACACGCGGCGGACGATATAGGCAAACATAGACGGCCTCGGTGGCGATCCTCTCGGGACAGGTGCAGCGGCTTGGGGTGACCGTGCAGCAGGGTGCTCGCGGCATGCCGGACAGGCGGGATGCTGCCCGTCCGGCGTCCGGCCGCCGCCGTGGGGCGGCGACCGGACGCGGGATGATCAGGCGATTACTGCTTCAGGCCGATCGAGCCGAGGTCGGGGTACATCGCCACAGCGGGGTTGTTGATGTAGCCGGTGACATTCGACCCGTACAGCCAGTAGAACTTCTGGACCACGAGCGGGATGTAGGCGACATCCTGGGCCAGCTTCTTGTCGATCTTGGCGTAGACCTTCGCCGCGGCCTCCGCGCTGGTCTGGCTGCCGGCATCGTCGATCAGCTTGTTGACTTCGTCGCTCTTGTAGGAGCCGTAGTCCTGACCGGTCGAGCTCGGCGTCAGGTTGACCCGCGAGTCGAACAGCGGCGGGATGACGGTCGACATGGCCGGCCAGTCGGCACCCCAGCCGCCCCAGATCAGATCCGCCTTGAAGTGCGGGTTCTGGATGTTGCTGTAGTAGGTGTCGGGCAGGCTCTTCAGCGTGACCTTGAAGCCGGCCTTGTCGTAGGTCGCCTTCAGAGCCGCGAACTGCTTGTCGGCGGTCGGCGTACCACCCGGGTAGGCCAGGGTGATGTGGTAAGGCATCTTGACGCCGGCCTGCTTGAGCAGGCTCTTGGCCTTCTTCGGGTCGCCGTTGTCGGGCACCTTCGCGAAGACGGGGTTCTTCTGGTAGCCCAGCACCGCCGGGTTCACCACCGAGTAGGCGGGGGTGTACATCTTGTTGCCACCGCCGGCCTGGATGTAGCCCGACTTGTTGGTCGCCCACAGCAGGGCCTGCAGCACCTTGGGCTTGTTCGCCAGCTTGCGGAAGTTGGGCACCAGGTAGTTGGTGAACGGTGACTGCGGGTTGACCGCGCGCTGCGCCACCGGGCCGGTGATCTGACTGAACTGGGCAGGCGTCAGGTTCAGGTAGGTCACGGCGTTCTGGTCGTTGCCGCTGTCGGCGATCA
>CAYPQR010000273.1:0-4766 GCA_964412865.1 uncultured Intrasporangiaceae bacterium | reverse complement strand
TCGCCATGGAGGACCTGATCGAGGAGGTCCTCGGCCACTTCGAGGACGAGACGGACCGGCGCGCGACCCGGCACACCTGACTGGCGGCGCTTGGTGCGGTGCCGCACCGGCCGCCGCTCGATCCCGGCGCGCTCTGTCCTCTGGGGCCGCTCGTGACGGTTGTGCTCACTCGACGAGCGTCACCAGCGCATCCGCAGCGGCGTCGAGGTCGAGTGAGGGATCGAGCAGATACTGCGCGAGCAGGCCGTCGAGTGCCGCGATGACAGCCGTGGTCACGCCCTTTGCCATGGATCTGTCGGGTACACCCTTCACTCGGCTGCTCACCGCCTCGCGCAATTCGGCTGTCGCCTGCACATATTGTGCGCGAAGGTCGGGGTCGCGCTGGCAGTGTGCCAGGAGGTCGGGGTATGCGGCCCAGGCGCTGATCGAGGGCTCGAGGCTGCCCAGCCAGGCGAGCGCAGCGCGTATGCCTGCCGCCAAATCCCCGCTGCCGAGCAGGAGCTCGTCCATTCGGTCGAAGACGGCGGTGACGGCCTGTTCCGCGGTCCGTGCCATGAGGGCCTGCAGCGAGCCGTAGTAGTAGTGGATCAGGGCATGGTTGACGCCGGCGCGAGCCGCAACCTGGCGCGTGGTGACCTTTCCCCAGCCGACCTCACCGATCAGATCCTCGGTCGCGGCGATCAGGCGGTCCTGCGGTGACGAATTCTGCGGAGCGGATTCACCATCTGGTTTAACCATATGGTTAGGATAGCGGTGTGGAGGGACTCGTACGACCCCGGGACCGGGCACGATGAGCACGCGCGCCGAGCGGCGGACCACCGCTGGGGTGGGCGTGTTCGTCGCGATCCTGTCGGGCATCGTGCTGGTGGAGTCGACGGCGGCCAACGCCGTCACCCCGTTGTTGCCGCTATTCCTCGCGGGCGAGGGCGCATCGGACGGGCTGGTCGGCGTCGTGATGGCCGCCTTCTTCGCGGGCAGCCTGATTGCGTACTACCCGGCGGGCAGGCAGGCCGACAGGCGCGGCAGACGGGCGGTGTTTCTCGGCGGATTGATCGTCGAGACGGCCGGAACACTTGCCCTGGCGCTGCCGGTCGCCCCCGCCGCATATGCCGGTCTGCGCGCATTTCAGGGAATCGGAGCGGGCGCGTCCGAGATCGCCGCGGCGGCACTGGTCGCGGCGTCGGTCGAACAGCGGCGCCGCGGCAGGGCGTTCAGTGTGCTGTTCGGAGCCGAGATGGCGGGCACCGCGATCGGACCCGCTGCGGGTGCCGCGCTCGGCGCGCGGTCGATGACGATGCTGTTCCTGGTCTCAGGTGCCGTCCTCTTGGCAGCGACAATCGTCGCCGTAGCCGCCTTCCGCCGCACTGCTCCCCGTGTGCGAGCCGATGCCGTGGCCGACGCCGCCGATCCCGCGTCGCCCCTGCGGCTGAGGGCCAACGCGGTAGTGCTCTCGATCCTGGTCCTGAGCGCTGGTGCGGGCCTCCTGACCGGCCTCTATGAGGCGGTTTGGACTCTGCTTCTTGATGCTCGGGGCGCAACCGCCACCCAGATCGGGCTGTCCTGGACCCTTTTCGCCGCGCCGCTGTTGATCATGGCCCTGCCGGCGGGCTGGCTGGCCGACCATGCCGACCGGAGGCTGCTGGCCGCCGCGCCGCTGTGTTCCTCGGCCATCCTGGCGGCACTCTTCCCCTTCCTGCACTCCGTACCGATGCTGATCGGTCTCGGGGCTTTGGACGCCGTCGGCCTCGCCCTGGCATACCCGGCAGCACAATCGCTGTTGACCGAGGCGGTCCCGGCCGACGCGCTGGGACGGGCCGAAGGTGCGGCGACCACCGCCGAGACGGCCGGGGTCGTCGTGTGCGCCGCCATCAGCGGCTCGCTGTTCGCGATCGACCCGCGGATCCCGTTCATCCTCGGTGGTGCTCTCGCATTCGTCTCTGCTCTCGCACTCATGGTCGTCCTGCGTCGAGTGCCGGGCAGAGCGACTGCCGCGGTGGACACCGCGGCGGCTCACGAGGCGCTGCCTCGTTAGCCGTCGCCCGTCACTGATCCTGGAAGACCGCGTGCTTCGGCATGTTGGCCGACTCGGTCTCGAACCCGTAACCGCGCAACATCACCCTCTTGCCGAGCGGCCAGACGTATCGGTGCACGCCCAACGGCAGCAGATAGCCGTACAACTCGCGGAACCGGCATCCCACGCGGGCCTTGATCGCATCATTGGCGATGCCGAAGTTCAGCGACCGGAATCCGTTTTCGATGGCGTATCGAACGATCTCGTGGGTCAGGGCGCGATCGACCGGATCCTTCGCTGTCAGGTCGTAATCCTGGCCGCAGAACGTCGAGTCCAGGATGCCGCCGCGCGCCATCAGCAGGTCGAACCCCGCGAGTGCGCCGTCTCGGCGCAGCAGCAATACGATGCTGTCGTCGAGGGAACCCACATGCGCGAAGTATCCCAACGGAAGCCTGATCTGGTCGCGGTCCTCGGGATGTCGTTCATACACCTCGTCGAAGAGGACTCGCAGCTCCTCGGCATATCGGCGTATGGCGCTGCCGTGCGCGATCTCCAGGGTGTAGGCGCCCTTCTCGTAGACCTTGCGCAGATCGCGGCGCACATTCTTGCGGTAGGTGCCGTGCAGTGCGCTCAGATACTCCTCGAACGTGGGCCACCGGATGTCCATGACCGACTCGTTGAACAGCGGGACGCGGTGGAATCCACGTGCCGTGAGCGTAGGCTCCACCCAGTCGTCGACGGTGTCGCCTGAGATGTCCCGAACCACCAGGTATGCGGCGCCGGACCGGCGAGCCTCAGCGACCTCTGCCTCCAAGAGCAGCCGGAGCACCTCGTCGTTGCGGTCTCCGGCGGCGATCGCGAACGGGAAACCGGTGTCCACCGGTGATCCCGCGATCAGCACGGACGCGTGAATGCCCAGTGCGATGGGGAACTGAAACATGTATGCCAGCGTGACGCCGATCGTCTCGCCATCGCTCTCCGCCACGAAGTAGCGGAACGAACAGTCCAGTCCCGCATCCTCGAGAGCGTCGACATAGTCGGCGTGGAAGTAGTCCTCCGGGCGGCAGATTCGCTCCCACGCCGAGTGATCCACGCAACTCCACTGCGTATAGGTCCTGACTTGAACAGCTAGTGCAGACACTGACAGTGCACCCCTTCCGATGTCGTGGTCCGTGGGTTGGGAACGGCTAGAATCCGAAATCATCGCGGGCGGAGGTGAGCTCGCCGACCAAGCCGTCGATGTCGGCGTCCGTGTGCCGCGCGTTCATGATCAGCCGCATGGCTGCCGCCCCGCGCTTGACGGCCGGATATCTGAAGATCGGCACCAGATAGCCTCGTTCGAGCAGCCGGGCTCGGACCCTTTCGGCCACATCGTCGTCACCGACGATGACGGAGAGGATGTAGCTCGGCTCGTCATACAGCCGGAGGCCCTGTGCTAGAAGGCGATGCCGCAACTCCTCTGCTCGGTCCAGATAGCTGGCGAGGTAGTCCGGATTGGCGCTCACGTAGTCGAGGATCGCCACGATGGTTGCCGCCGTCGGGGGCTGAATCGCGGCGGTGAACAACGAAGTTCCGGATGTCGCGAGGACCGTTTCGATGGCTTCTCGTGGCCCGCACACCGCACCGCCCTCGAGTCCGACCCCCTTGGAGAAGGAGAGCATCTGGAAGGTGGCCCGGGGCAGGTCCCGGAACGTGTCGGACAATGGGCACTCCGGTGAGCCGTAGACGAGGAACCCGTTGGCGTTGTCGACATACGACAGGGCTCCGTGAGACTCGCAGGCGTCGAGGATCTCGCCGATCGGCGCGATGCTCCCATCGGCTGAATAGACGCTCTCGAAGACAACGAGAACTCGTTTGCCGGAAAGAGATTCGAGGATCTGCCGGAGATGCCCGACATCGTTGTGCCTGAAGATGAAGAGGTTCTTGCCGAAGTCGAGGTGGGACACTCCCTTCCACAGGCTCCAGTGGCAGTCGTGGTCGAGAACGCACACGACGTCCCGGTTGTCGATGGCACAACCGTCGGTGTCGAAGCCGAACCGGTTGGTCATCGTGTGCAGGAAGCCGACGTTGGCGAGCAGCCCCGTGGCGAAGGTCACTGACGATTCCGTCCGGCAGATGCCGCTGACGCGGTCTTCGACGGTCGCGTGCACCCGGTTGACTCCTTGCGTCGCACGGGATCCTCCTGTGACGATGCCGAGGCGGCGGGCGCTGTGACAGAACGTGTCCATGATGGAT
Organism: uncultured Intrasporangiaceae bacterium; assembly: GCA_964412865.1. GTDB lineage: Bacteria > Actinomycetota > Actinomycetes > Actinomycetales > Dermatophilaceae > Leekyejoonella. Next base: position 520 of record CAYPQR010000273.1, on the reverse strand, counting down.
CGCTCCTCCTGGAGCCCGAGAAGGTTGATGCCCGCGAAGTTGATCACGGTGCGGCCGTCCTGCACGGCGTGGCTTCCGGAGATCCCGTCGAGGCAGGGAGGGTCGTAGAGATAGCCCTTCTCGCGTGAGCGGCTGACGAAATCATCGAAACCCCAACGGGTTAGCGGGTCTGTCTGAGTCATGTTGTTCCCCCTGTGATGACGCGTGGCGTCGTGATGCGCATGGCGAGCCAAGGCGTGGCTGTGCCCGCCGTGCGTCATGGATTCATCTTTGCCAAGGCGACGTGATCGGCTCCCCAACCGATGTCGACCCCCGCAATCAGAGTAGACCGTCGATATCGTGCGCAGGTGGTTCACCGATGAATTTTCGACCGCCTGGGTGTGAGTTTTTTCACACCCAGGCGGTGTATCAGCTCGCTTGTGTGTTGGCTGCGCCCGGGATGGCGGTCGTCATACCTTGACGGTGAGGCCGCGGGGGACGTTGGTGAGGGGTTCGGCTCCGTCGGGGGTGACGAGCAGGG
>CAYPQR010000272.1:0-4775 GCA_964412865.1 uncultured Intrasporangiaceae bacterium | reverse complement strand
GAGACCTCCGAACCAGCGCTGCCAACCGGCTTGGCAACGCATCTCACGAGGTCTCGATACGCACCTCGCTCCTTCGTCGCATCGGTGCTACTCGACCAGCCAGGGGTACGGGTGTTTGTTACAAACCTGGGGGCCGCGTTGCCAAGCCAGTTGGCAGCGAACGTCAGGAGGTCTCGCCCCGCGCGCTTCATTCCATGCGGGAGGTGCCCCATCGGCTCGTCCTGGGGTCGCATACTCGATCAGCCAGATTGGTCACTCTCACGCTCGTAAGCCGTCACGGTCAGCGCCGACGAAACTCATTCGACTCCGGCAGGAATCCCTTGGGCTGTGCTCACTCGGATTTGGCCACCCGAGCCACCTCGCGGAAGCCGTGCCGGCGATACCAGGTGATCGGCCAGTCGTCCTCGTCCGCGCCGACGACGACCATGGTGCTGCCTTCACCACGCAGGAGTCGCATCATCGAGCTCAGCATGACGCTGCCGTGACCGCGGCCTCGCCATCGGGGGAAGATATCGACCTCCTGCAGGCGTGCCCAGTGCTCGTGCGGTGCGGGAAGCCGGAAGCGTGCGATCCCGCCGATCATCAATTCCTGGTGCATGGCCGCGAACACGTCGAGATCGATGCGGGCACACCGGTGCCGCAACTCATCGACCATCTCCCTCGCATGACTCTCGTCTGCACCGAATCCCGCCTCGACCTCGACCCGCCGGTCGGCGTAGACGCTCCACTGTGCCTCGGTGGTGATCGGGACCAGGCGGATGCTGCTGATGGTAGCGACGGGTGTGCCGGTGGGCCGGATCATGAGCGATTTGGCGACGCCGACGTCCTGGTGACGGGTGAGAAGCGTGGCGTTCGGATACACGCGCTGCTCCGTCGCCAGGGCGAACGCGACCGGGTCCTTCGAAAACATGCGTATGACTGTAACCAGCGTGCCTCATTCCAGGGGCGCGGTCGTGAAACGGCCCCGTCACTTCCTCGTCTGCCGTCGGCTCGCCGAGAGCGCAACATCTTCCCCCATTCTCGAGAATGGGCGCAGATACTGCGATCTCGACGCGTCGGTCGGTATAGACGCGGATTCGATGGTGATCGCAGCCAGGATGACGCCATTGTCGGCACGATTCGCTGTGGCAGAGGCGGTCTCACCAGGCTGAGGTCACGTCGGCCCGACGCGGTCCGAAACCCGATCGCTGGGTGTGGTCTTCGGGGCTCTTCCGGGTAGAAGGAGGGCGAGGGCGGCACCGGCTGCGGTAATGACCGCGGCCCACCAGAAGGCGGTGTCGAAGGCGGTGCTGAGCCCTGCCAGGGTGATTCTCCCGTCGGTGGGGATCGACTGCGCGAGGATGACCGCCAGAAGCGCTGCGCCGAGCGCTCCTCCCAGGCGCGAAGCGACCTGCAGGGTGCTGCTGGCGTGACCGGCGGCCGACGGCGGCAGACTCGCGAGACCTCCGGCCATCGCAGGCATCATCGCTGCGCCGAACCCGAGTCCTCGGACAAGCAAGACGACGGCGAGCAGCCAGTACGACGTCGTCCGTCCGGCGCCGGTCAAGGCGAATGTGGTGAGGGTGACGACCGCCATACCGAGGACGGCCACCCACCGGGATCCGTACCTGTCGGCGAGCTGCCCGGCCACCGGCATCGACATGGCCGTTCCCAGACCCTGGGGCGCGAGCAGCAATCCGGTCATCAGCGCACTCTCGCCGCGGACCTGCTGGTAATACAGCGGCAACAGCAGCATGACACCGAAGATGCTGATCCCGATGGCGAGGGACACCGCGGTCGACGTGGCGAACGCGCGATCCCGGAACAAGGTCAAGGGAATGAGCGCAGCCACCTTCTTGTGTGACGCGTGCAGCACATATCCCAGGCAGAACAGCGCACCAACGGTCACGGGGCCCCACGAGTCGAGGGTGGTGAAACTGCCCGAGACACCGGCACGGGACAGCCCGTAGGTCAGCAGGGCCAGGGCGGGCCCGAGCAGTGCCAGCCCGAGAGCGTCGAACCTCGATCGTGGAGCAGTGTGCGACTCGGCGGGAAGCACCCGGTGCGACAACAGCAGCGAGATCAGTCCCACGGGCACATTGATCCAGAAGATCCATCGCCACGACGTATACCCGACGATGAGCCCTCCGAGGATCGGCCCCAGGACCGGGCCGAGCAGGGCGGGCACGCCGATCACCGTCATCGCCCGGCCCATTCGACGCGGTCCGGCGGCACGCGCCAGCATGGTTTGCGCGATGGGCATGAGCAGCGCGCCACCGGCACCTTGCAGGATCCGGAAGGTGATGAGGCTCTGCAGGTTCCACGCGACGCCGCACAGTGCCGATCCGCAGACGAACAGGGCGGTGGACAGGATGAACAGGCGTTTGGCGCCGACCTGGTCGACCAGCCAACCCGACGCGGGGATCACCACCGCCAGCGCAAGCAGATAGCCGGTGACCACCCATTGCAGACTCGACAGCGGTGCGCCCAGGTCGTGACCGATGGTGGGCAGCGCGACGGTGACGATCGTGCTGTCGAGCATGCTCATGAAGATGCCGACCACGAGCACCAGCCCCAGGATCACCAGCTGCCGGTCCAATCGGGCGGGGGAGTCGAGTTCGCTCATGCGAGGACCGTAAGGCCAAAACTGTGCCAGATGTGTAACACTTTATGGATGAGTGGGGAATCGGCCGAGGGTCCGTCCGGCCCGGGGAAGCGCGTCGATGCTCGACGCAACACGTCGGCGATCCTGCAGGCGGCGGCACGGCTGCTGGCACGGGATCCCTCGACGACGATCCAGCAGATCGCCGACGAGGCCGGAGTCGTGCGCCTGACCGTCTATCGGCGCTACCGCAACCGGGATGCGTTGCGCACCGCCGTCTTCGAGGCCGCGGCCGCCGAAGTGCAGAAGGCCGTCGAGACGGCCCTCGCCCGGGATCTCGACCCGGAGGCCACACTGCGGCTGATCATCGTCGAGATGGCTGCGACAGCGCGCCGATACCCGTTGATCGTGATCGGCGACGACCTCAAACCCATGCCCGGGCAACGGGGTCGCCCGGCCTCGCCCAAGAACTCACGGATGCTGCACCGGGCGGTGTCGGATCTCATCCTGCGCGGACAGGCGGAAGGGGCGATCCGCGCGGATCTGCCCTCGGCGCTCTTTCCCCTCGCGATCGTCGGCACCCTCAATACGGTGACCCGCTTCGCCGCGGCACTGAGCATCGACGAAGAGCGCATCGGTGAGTATGTCGCCGACCTCGTCCTCGCCGGTGCGCGGGGTCCGGCGCCCGCGATCCGCTGACGTCAGGCGTCTCGGCGCTGCAGCAGGATCGCGCCGACGACCAGCAGGAAGACGGCCTCGGCGGCATACACGATGAAACCGGGCCACGGTCCGAGGAGGTCACCGGTCGGGATGACTTGGGTGACCTGCTGGCTGGCATCCACCAGGAAGTATTTGTTGATGTCTTGAACGATCTGTGCGGGCACGGCGCTCAGGACGATGGGCACCACGAACAGCAGACCGACGGTGATGGTGATGGCCCCGGCGGAGTGGCGTAGCAGCGTGCCGATAGCGACGCCGAGCAGCCCGGAAACCGTCATGACCAGGCCGCCGCCGATGATGGCGCGCAGCACGTGCGGGTCGCCGATGGCCATGCCGGCGTCGTGATGGTTGAAGAAGATCATGCCGGAGAAGAAGCACACGAAACTGGTGATGATCGCCGAGACGATCGCCACGACGGTGAAGACGACCACCTTGGCCGTCAGGAAGGTGATGCGTTGGGGCACGGCTGTCAGGCTGGACTTGATTGCGCCGGTGGAGTATTCGCCGCTGATCACCAGCACGCCGAGCACCGCGAGCGCCAGCTGGCCGAACGTCAGCCCGGCCAGCGAGATGGCCGTCGGGTCGATGACATTGCCGCCGGCCCTGGCCTCTTTGAGGTGGGAGGCGGTGCCCCAGGAGGCCAGGACGGAGAAACCGACACTGACCACCAGCATGATCAAAAGGGTCCAACCGGTGGAGCGAAGCGACCACAGCTTGAGCCACTCGGAGCCCATGACCTGCAGGATGTTGCCGTCCCGCCCGCTCTCGCGCTCGCCCGGGCTGCTCGGCGCCGGGCGCGGCTGGGTCGTTTCGGTGCTCACGACTGCTCTCCTTCGGTCGTGTCGCCCTTGCCGGCACCCGATCCACCTGTCGCCTGTTGCAGGTCTTCCGGCGCGGCAGCGTTCTGAGCCGCCTCGTCCGGGGCGACCTGGTCGGGGCTGTCGGCGTGATATTGGACGCTGTCGCGCGTCATCTCCATGAACGCCTGCTCCAGGGACGACTTCTGCTCGAACAGTTCCAGCACGGCTACGCCGTGGGCAAGAGCGAGTCGGCCGACGTCGTCGGTGGTGACACCGGTGACTTCCAGGTATCCGTCGGTGGGCTGCGCCTGATGTCCTTGCGCGGTCAACGCATTCGCGAGAGCGTCCGGCCGGTCGGCGCGCACGCGCACGTGACTCTGCGAGTTCTCGGCGATGAATTCGCTGGTGGAGGTGTCGGCCAGCAGCTTTCCGCGGCCGATGACGATCAGGTGCTGGGCCGTGAGTGCCATCTCGCTCATCAGGTGGCTCGAGACCAGCACGGTGCGCCCCTCGGACGCGAGGTGCTGCATGAAGGTGCGGATCCACAGGATGCCCTCGGGGTCCAGGCCATTGACCGGCTCGTCGAACAGCAGCACGTGTGGGTCGCCCAGGATCGCCGCCGCGATGCCGAGGCGCTGCGACATACCCAGGGAGTAGTTCTTGACCCGGCGGCC
>CAYPQR010000271.1:0-4783 GCA_964412865.1 uncultured Intrasporangiaceae bacterium | reverse complement strand
CGACACCCTCCCACTTCGTGGTGACCGCCTGCAGCGACACGACATTGGCCCCCGTGCCGTTGACCACCGGGTAGGCCTCGGCCGTCGGGCCGAAGTGCTGCCGGAACACCTCCTGCAGATGCTCCGTGTAGAGGTCGTCGCCGTATGCGGTCTGGTGGCCGCCGTTGGCGGAGATGATGGCGGCCATCACCTCCGGGTGGATGCCGGAGTAGTTGTCGCTGGCGAAGCCGCGCTCCGTCACGTCGTGCAGGGGTTTGCTCACTGATCGGCCTTCCTGGGGTGTGGTCCCCGCCTGCGGCGGGGAACGAGCGGACGACGTCGCGCCGGCCGCACGCCCCGGATCAGCACTCGGAGCGAACGGCAGCGAACCTATCCTTCCAGGGTGGCGCCGTTGAGCTCTTCGGCGGGCCGGTCGAAGAGGCCGACGAGCTGGTCGGCGAGCGCATCGACGTCGGTGAACTTCGCCCAGTCCTTCTCCGGATTCTCCGCGCGCATCGCGGGAGTGACGAGCGCCATGATGCGGATGATCGCGGCAGCGGCGCCGGTCCCCTTGAACGAGTCCGCGATGCAGCGGGTCCACATCTCCGCAGCGGCCTTCGAGGTGAGGTATGCGGCGTTCTTCGCTCGCGGGCGCTCCAGGCCGGTCGTCGACACGATCGCGACGCGGCCGCGCGGGCTGGCCTTGATCGGGTCGTGCAGGGCGCGCGAAGCATGCTGCAGCGTGCGGATGACGCCGCCCAGCAGGAACTCCCAGTCGGCCATATCGGCCTCGGCGATCCCCTTGCCTCCGCGCCATCCTCCGACCAGATGCAGCAGCCCGTCGACCCGGCCGTGTTCGTCGAGCAGCGCCTGTCCCCACCGGCGTGCACGCGAGTCGTCGGACAGGTCGACGACTCGGGTCTCGACGGTGCCCGGCCCGTCGGCGGACTCCACGACCTTGTCGAGTCGCTCCTGACTGCGGCCGGCCGCCACGACGGTCGCCCCCGCTCGCACCAGGTGCCTGACCGTCGGTGCGCCGGCGTCCCCCGCCGCGCCGGTCACCACGACGACCAGTCCGCTCAGATCTACGCTCATCCCATCCTCCACAAACCTCTCGATGCCGACAACCATCCCCGATTGTCCGCTTCCGCTCGGCTCACGCAGTCACGGGTGCGCGGTCGTGGCGGAAGCGGACGTCCGGCGGGTGGATCAGGCGGCGGATTCCGTGTCGTCGGCCGTCATCGCCGTGATGCCGCTGGTCGATTCGACGACGTCCTTCAACTTCTTGCGCAGCGCCTCGTAGAAGACGTTGAGCGGGAACTCGTCGGCGAGCACCAGATCGTTGAGCGCCTTGGTGCGGGTGCCGTCGAAGGGAAGAGCGGAGGCGCCCTTGGCCCAGGTGGAGTCCGGCGCCGGCGCGACGTAGGTCGCCACGAACTCGTGCGACGCCAGCCAGTGACCGACACGCGGGCGGTCGATGCCGCTGCGATACAGCGTCTCGACCTCCTCGCACAGCTGCACGACAGCCTGCGGCGCGCGTCGCCAGTCGATCGTGAGCTTGTTGTCCGTCCAACGCAGCGCATCGTGCTTGTGCAGGTAGCCGAACATCAGCTGACCGCCGAGACCGTCGTAGTTGCGGTGGCGGTCGCCGGTGATCGGGAAGCGGAACAGTCGGTCGAACAGGATCGCGAACTGGACGAACCGAGCGTACGGCTGACCGTCCTTCTCCAGCTGCACGACCTGCCGGAAGGTGTTCAGGTCGCAGCGCAGCTCCTCCAGCGCATACATCCAGTAGGGCATGCGTTGCTTGATCATGAACGGGTCGAACGGCAGGTCGCCGTGACTGTGCGTGCGGTCGTGGATGAGGTCCCACATCGCGAACGTGCTCTGCGCGAGTTGTTGTGAGCCGACGAGGCGTTCGGCGTCCGGGGGCAGCTGCAGCGACAGCAGCGAGGCCGCCTCACTGACGACGCGGCGGAAGCGCGCGCCCTCGCGGTCGCAGAAGATCGCGCCCCAGTGGAACTTCGGCACCTCACGCATTGCGACCGTCTCCGGGAAGAGCACCGCGGAGTTGGTGTCGTAGCCGGGAGTGAAGTCGATGAAGTTGACCGGCAGGAACATCTTGTTGTCGTAGGTGCGCTCCACCTCCGCCAGCCAGTCCGGCCAGGTGACGACGATCAGCAGGGCCTCAAAAACCCTGTCGGGATTGCCGTTCTGGGTATACATCGGGAAGACGACGAGGTGCTCCACGCCGTCGGCGCGCGACAGGTCGGGGCGGAACGCCACGATCGAGTCGAGGAAGTCGGGCTTGCCGAAGCCGTCCGCCGCCCACCTCTCCAGGTCTGCGACCAGCGCGTCCAGGTATGCCGCGTCATGCGGGAATCGCGGTGCGAGCGCTTCGATCTCGCCCACCATGATCTTCACCAGCTCGCCCGCACGGACTCGGTCGTGCTCGGGCGAGGCGATCGCACCGTCCGACGACTGCATCAGGCGCAGCTCCTCGACGGCAGTCTTGAGACGCTGCCACTCGGGCAGCGAGGCGGTGTCACTGACCGCAGACGGCAGAGCCGTCACCGTGGTCCGAGCGCCCGAGGCCGCCCACGTGACAATGTTGCTCCAGAAACGCGCGTGGTCGAACTCCTCGATGGAGTCGTCACCGACGAGGTCCGAGTCGGCCAGCACGACGACCCGCCCGGCACCGTGCCGCAGGGCCACTGCCAGGGGCTCGCCGGCGGGGCTGGCTGTGCCGCTCGTGCGCGCCAATACAGTCGCCTCGGGAGCGGCGCTCACGTCGATGACGCCGGCGCGATAGAAGCACAGCGACTCGACGCCGGCGAGCATGCCCTGGCCGACACCCGGGCCGACCTGTGCCAGCACCCAGCTGGCGTTGCCCTGGTGGCGACGCCCGCCGTCGGCGCTCTCCTGCACCATTGTGCTCCTGACGCCGACCCCGAAGCGGGCGAGCAGGTCCCCCACGTTGCTGCCGTAGGTGTCCTGGTTGCACTCGGCGAGCACGACAAGACCGCCGCCCTCGCGCACATATGCCTCGATCGCGTCGATCTCGCCGAGCTCGAACACCGGCGGCAGGTCACCCACGACCCGCTCGGCGTGTCCGTCGGCCGGATGGTCGATCACGAGGACGTCACTGTCGGCGAGCGCCCCCGGCGTGATCCGGCCGTCGGCGTGTCCCTCGACCTCGAATCCGCGCCCGCGCAGGGTCTGTGCCGCGAGCGCCAGGCTGGAATCGGCCGGGTTTGCGGGGTTCATCCGCGCCGCGACGGCTCTGTCGAGCGACCAGGCGCTGCTGTGGGCCTGGTCGACCAGGACCTTCGGGAAGATCGTCGTCCGCGTGGCCTGCGCGGCCGACGAGGCGAGCGGAGCACGTGACGCCATGTCGTTCAACTGCGACTCCCATCCATGAGTATGGGCCGCCGCGATGCACGACGACCCGAAGGTGAAACGAATGTCTGACAGAATTATTTCCCGTTGAGGCCACTATATACAGCAGGATTTGCGGTATCGCGCCGGGGCGGGCACCCCGTGATGATTTTGTTGGATCTCCTACTATCCTCAGGCCATGAGCACCACTCGACAGGGTTCTCCGCTCGCACGCTCGCTCCAACACTTTGCGGGGGCCCCGCCCACCACCCCACAAAGTTCTCCGCTCGCACGCTCGCTCCGATACTTTGCGGGGGCCCCGGGATGAGCGTCGATCGCCTGATGCCCAGCGATGAGAGCGCCGATCTCATCGAGCTCACGCGGGAGGTGTGCCGCCGCGAGCTGGCGCCGCGGGTCGACGAGGCCGAGGCGACTGCCCGGATGCCGCGCGACATCTTCACCACCCTGGGCCGTGCCGGCCTGCTGGGGCTGCCCTACCCGGAGGAGTTCGGCGGCGCGGGCCAGCCCTACGAGGTCTATCTGCAGGTCATCGAGGAGATCGCGACCACCTGGATGAGCGTCGCGGTCGGGGTCTCGGTGCACGCCCTCACCTGCTTCCCGGTCGCCACCTTCGGGACACCCGATCAGAAGCAACGGCTGCTGCCCGAGATGCTCGGTGGCGAACAACTCGGCGGCTATTGCCTTTCCGAAAGGGAGGCCGGCTCCGACATCGCCTCCATGCGCACCCGGGCGACGGCGTCCGACGACGGCTCGACCTACACGATCCGCGGCACCAAGGCGTGGATCTCACACGCCGGACACGCCGACTACTACACGTCATTCGCGCGCACCGACGATCCCTCGCCGGACGACGGTCACCATGCCATCTCCTGCTTCGTGGTCCCCGCCGACGCACGCGGGCTGTCTTTCGCCGCACCGGAGCGCAAGATGGGGCTGGCCGCGGATCCGGTCGGTGAGGTCACCTTCGACGGGGTGGAGATCGACAGCGACCGCATGATCGGCGAGCGCGGCCACGGCATGCAGATCGCCCTCGCCGCCCTCGATTCGGGCCGTCTGGGTATCGCCGCCGCCGCGACCGGGCTGGCACAGGCGGCGCTCGACCTCGCCGCATCATATGCCGGCGAACGCAAGCAATTCGGTCGACCGATCGGTGAATTCCAGGGCCTGGCCTTCACATTGGCCGACATGGAGGCCGCCGTCTCGTCGGCGCGCGCGACCTATCTGCAGGCGGCCCGCCTCAAGGACGCCGGGCGACCCTTCAGCAAGGCCGCAGCCGTGGCCAAACTCGTCGCGACCGACGCGGCGATGCGCGTGACCACCGACGCCGTGCAAGTGCTGGGCGGCGCGGGCTACACCCAGGATTTCCCCGCCGAGCGCTTCATGCGCGAGGCGAAGGTGACGCAGA
>CAYPQR010000270.1:0-4799 GCA_964412865.1 uncultured Intrasporangiaceae bacterium | reverse complement strand
GATCGGCATACCGTTCTATGTCTGGGACATGGCCGAGCGGTTCAAGCGCGACGTCGTCGACGACTTCATCAAGGAGTATGCCGCGGGCCGCACCCCCAACCCGTGCCTGCGCTGCAACGAGCGGATCAAGTTCTCGGCCCTGCTCGACAAGGCCCTCGCGCTCGGCTTCGACGCGGTCGCGACCGGCCACTATGCGCAGATCATCGAGGGGCCGCGCGGCCGGGAGCTGCACCGCGCCGTCGACAGCGCGAAGGACCAGTCCTACGTGCTCGGCGTGCTCGACGAGCAGCAGCTCGCCAGCGCGTTCTTCCCGCTCGGCGACACCACCAAGCCGCAGATCCGCGCCGAGGCCGCCGAGCGGGGCTTCAGCGTGGCCAAGAAGCCGGACAGCCACGACATCTGCTTCATCGCCGACGGCGACACGAAGGGCTGGCTGACCAGCCGGCTCGGTTCGCAGCCCGGCGACATCGTCGACACCGACGGCCAGGTCGTGGGCGAGCACCAGGGCGCCTTCGCCTACACCGTCGGCCAGCGGCGCGGGCTGGGCCTGTCGCGGCCTCGCGACGACGGCGCCAAGCGCTATGTCGTCGACGTGCAGCCGGCGACCAACACGGTCGTCGTCGGCACCCAGGACCTGCTCGGCATCGACCTGATCGAGGCCGAGCACCTGCGCTGGTGCGGCCCGGCACCCGAGGGGCGCGTGCGCGTCGGGGCGCAGTTGCGCGCGCACGGCGAGGAGCTGCCCGCCTGGGCGACGACCCACGACGGCACGGTCACCGTCGAGCTCGACGGCCGGGCCCGCGGCGTGGCTCCCGGCCAGTCCGTCGTGCTGTATGACGGCACCCGTGTCGTCGGCTCCGCCACCATCTCCCACGCAGGCCGCGCCGGAGCGTCCGACTGAGCGCCGGGCGCGGGACGCCGCACCGGGAACCTTCCCGCACGCGGCGCCGTCCTACCACCGGATGAGCGGCCGCGGCGGTCCGGTGCGGGCACCGGCTGCGTCGCCGCGACGACCACATACAATCCCTGACCGTCAGGGAACTCGAGGTAGGAAACACGTGACCATGAACAGGATCAAGAGGGCCGCGCTCGCGGTCGCCGCGAGCGCCGGAGCCCTGGTGCTGGTCGCCGGATGCAACAGTGACGAGGGGCCGACCGTGAGCGCACCATCGACGACGGCGTCCCCGTCGACCAGCGTGGCCACGCAGACCCCGAGCCAATCGCCGACGAGTTCGGCGAGCCCGACGAGCGATCCCGTCAGCTTCAAGGTCGGCACCTGCCTCAACGACCAGCCCGAGTGGAAGGCCGTCGACTGCGACTCGATGCACTTCTTCGAGGTGTCGGCCGTGGTCCACGACTCGCGCTACTCCGGCGACCTGGTCAAGCGCTCGGCATACCGCAACTCCGTCTGCGACGCCAAGACGGCGAAATACATCGACGGTCCCGCCTACGGCAGCATGCTGCTCGCCGAGCCGCTGCCCGTCGCCGCAGACCCCGACAGCGCGAAGCAGATCGTGTGCGTCGTCTCCGAGCACAAGGGCGACGACTCGGGCGTCATCTCTCGCACCGGAAGCCTCAAGGGGGCGCTGAAGGGTGACGGCTTCTACGACTATCAGATGTGCCTGACGGGCAAGGCCAGCGCCGCCGAGGTGAAGATCACCCCGTGCGACGGACCGCACGTGTCGGAGGCCACCTACGGCTTCATCATGGGCAAGTGGGGCGACAAGTACCCCGGCTCGGACAAGGTCAACAAGACGTCGCTGGACAAGTGCAAGAAGTATGACCGCAAGTATCTGGGCGCCGAGCGTTCCGACATCAGCCTCGCCCAGAACAGCTCCGGCAAGGGCCCGTGGGACAAGGGCCACCGGCTCACGGTCTGCTTCGTGCAGGTCAACCACGGCAAGGTCACCAAGTCGCTCAAGGGCATCGGTCACAAGTCGCTGTCGAGCTACCGCTGATCCCGGATGGACGACACGACGATCCGAGCCGCCGGGGTCGGATCCTGGCCGGGGGAGGACGCGCGCGAGGCGCAGCGCATCGTGCGCGACCTGCTGGCCGACGGCCACGTGCCCTACCTGCCGGAGCTGCCCGCCAGGGGTGCGGGCGCCGACATGATCGGGCGCACCGCCGCACAACTGGTCGGGCTGCCCGTCGATCTGCAGCCGTCGGGCTGGCGGTTCGCGGACACCCGAGACCGTGATGCGCGGCGTGGCCGCAGCCTGCTGCGCAGCGACCTGGACGATCTGGCCGAGACGTATGACGGCTATCAGGGCCCGCTGAAGGTGCAGCTCGCCGGTCCGCTGACCCTCGCCGCCGCCGTGCGCCTGGGGCGGGGCGAACGGGTGATCACCGATCAGGGGGCGCTGCGCGACCTGGTGCAGTCGCTGGCCGAGACGGCCGTTTCACACGTCGCGGACTGCCGGCGGCTCGTGCCCGGCGCACACCTCATACTCCAATGGGACGAGCCGGGCCTGCCCGCGGTGCTCGCCGGGTCGCTGCCGACGTCGTCGGGGTTCGGCTCGATCCCGGCGCTCGACCGGCAGCAGGCGACGGACGCCCTGACGCAGGTCGTGCACCCACTCGCGGAGCAGGGTGTCGACGTCGTCATCCACTGCTGCGCGTCCCCCGCACCCCTGGAGCTGCTGGCTCGGGTGCCGTCGGCGCGGATCGGCGTCGATACTGCCGGCCTCACCTCCCGCGGCTGGGATGCGGTCGCCGCCGATGTCGACGCCGCAGGGTCGGCGGAGCGCTGGTGGTTCGGCGTGGTGCCCACCGATTCGCGTGCGAGCCACCCCCGTGAGCATGTGCAGCCCTTTGCGGCGGCCTGGCATCGCACCGGCCTGCCGGCCGCCCAGCTGCGGGGCTGCACGCTGACCCCGGCCTGCGGCCTCGCCGGCAGCGCCCCTCGCGAGGCGCAGGCGATCACCCGCCTGACCCGGGATGCGGCCGCGATGGCCGCGGAAGTCGCCGAGGGGATGTCACCGGCATAGGGCAGGATGAATACCGCACGAAGCCTCGCCGCGTTCGATGCGTCGTGGGGCCCGGATCGCCACCTCGGACGAGAGGCAGGATGACGTTGTGACCACGACGCACGCTCCCGATGATGCACGGCACGAGTGGGAGGACCTGGCCGAGCAGGCCCGCACCCATCAGTTCGCCTACCACGTCAAGGATGCGCCGACGATCAGCGACGGCGAATACGACGAGCTCATGGGGCGGCTGCGCCGGCTGGAAGACGACTATCCGGAGCTGCGCTCACCCGACAGCCCGACCCAGCAGGTGGGTGCCGCGACCTACAGCACCGACTTCACGCCGGTCGAGCACGTCGAGCGCATGCTCAGCCTCGACAACGTGTTCAGCCACGAGGAGCTCGTCGCCTGGGCGGCCCGGGTAGAGCGGGAGGCCGGTGGCGCGACCCTGCATTACCTGTGCGAGCTGAAGATCGACGGTCTGGCCATCAATCTGCTCTACGAGCGGGGCAGGCTGACCCGAGCGGCGACACGCGGTGACGGCACGATCGGGGAGGACGTCACCACCAATGTGCGCACGATCGAGGACATCCCGCACACGCTGACGGCGACCGCGGATGCGCCGGTGCCCGACCGGGTCGAGGTGCGCGGTGAGGTGTTCATCCCGGTGTCCGAATTCGAGAAACTCAACGAGCATCTCGTCGAGCAGGGCAAGTCTCCCTTCGCCAACCCGCGCAACTCCGCGGCGGGGTCGCTGCGGCAGAAGAATCCCCGCGTGACGGCGTCGCGGCCGTTGCACATGCTCGTGCACGGCATCGGCGCGCACGACGGTTTCGACCCGGCGCGGCAGAGCGAGGCATACGACGTGCTGGCCGCGTGGGGGCTGCCGGTCTCCACGCACTACAAGGTCGTCGACACGATGGAGCAGGTCCAGGAGTATGTCGAGAAGTTCGGGCGCGAGCGCCACTCCGTGGAGCACGAGCTGGACGGCGTCGTGGTCAAGGTCGACGAGACGAGCGTCCAGCGCGTGCTGGGGTCGACGTCGCGGGCTCCCCGGTGGGCGACCGCGTTCAAATACCCTCCGGAGGAGGTCAACACCAAGCTGCTCGACATCCGGGTCAACGTCGGCCGCACCGGCCGGGTGACGCCATATGGCGTGATGGAGCCGGCCAAGGTCGCCGGTTCGACCGTCGAGATGGCCACGCTGCACAACGCGTTCGAGGTCAAGCGCAAGGGTGTGCTGATCGGCGACACGGTCGTGCTGCGCAAGGCGGGCGACGTCATCCCCGAGATCGTCGGTCCGGTGGTCGAGTTGCGCGACGGCAGCGAGCGCGAGTTCGAGATGCCCACCAAGTGCCCGTCGTGCGGCACGCAGCTGGCTTATGAGCGCGAGGGTGACAAGGACATCCGTTGCCCCAATTCGCGGCACTGCCCGTCGCAACTGCGTGAGCGGCTGTCGAGTCTCGCGGGCCGCGGCGCGTTCGACATCGAGGTGCTCGGGTGGGAGAGCGCGGTCGCGCTGCTGGAGCACCACGTGCTCGAGGACGAATCCACCCTCTTCCGGCTGACGCGCGAGGACCTGATGCGCGTGCCGCTGTTCACCCGCGCGGCCAAGAAGAGCGACCCGCAGGACGAGGTCGAGGATGGCGTGGTGTTGTCGGCGGGTGGTAGGAAGCTGCTGGACAATCTCCAGACCGCAAAACAGCAGCCGCTGTGGAGAGTGCTGGTGGGCCTGTCGATCCGGCACGTCGGGCCGACCGCCGCCAGGGCGCTCGCCACCGAATTCGGGTCGATCGCCGCGTTGCGCGAGGCCGACCTCGAGCAGATCGC
>CAYPQR010000269.1:0-4817 GCA_964412865.1 uncultured Intrasporangiaceae bacterium | reverse complement strand
GCGGCGCCGTGAGCACCAGCAGCGCCTGCGACTGGTCCTCGGTGAACAGCACCTGGCAGTCCAGTTCGATCGCCCCGACCTCCGGGTGCAGCAGGGTCTTGTGATCGGCGAACCGCTTGACCACCTCGTGACACTCCCAGAGTTCGGCGAACTCGGAACTCTCCCTCTGCAAGGCCCGCACGATCTCACCGGCCCGCGAGTCGGCCCCCATCGCGCCGTATGCGACGCGCAGGTTGGCCACCTGGGCGCGCGTCTGACGCTCGCGATCCTCCTCGGGATACATGAGCCGCTCGGTCGGGTCGGTGAACCACCGGTAGGTCTCGCTGCGCGCGAGCCCGGTGAACCCCGAGCGGTCGCCGAGCAGCGCCACCGCCATCTGGTTCTGCACGAGCGTCTCCCCCACGTTCGACACGATCAGGGCCGGAGTGTCGGAGAGCCGGTCGAGCACTCGCAGCAGCGCGGGAGCCACGTGGGTGGCGGGCCCGGCCGACACGGGAGGATTGTGCCCGGCCATCTGGAAGAGGTAGTCGCGCTCGCCGCTCGTCATACGCAGAGCTCGGGCTATCGACGAGAGCATCTGCTCGCTCGGCTGTGGTCCGCGCTGCTGCTCCAGTCGGGTGTAGTAGTCGACCGACATCACGGCGAGCGCAGCCACCTCCTCCCTCCGTAGGCCGGGCGCGCGGCGTCTGGCTCCCGAGGGCAACCCGACGTCCTCGGGCTTCAGGGACTCACGCCGGCGGCGCAGGAATTCTGCCAATTCTTTGCGATCCACCCCTGCAGTCTCGCGCAGTAGGCGGACATCATCCAGGGATTGCCGGTCCCCCGATCACCGCACTCTGCACGCCGCGTCGCGCATCGGCCAGGCTTGCCGCATGAACATCTCCGGAAACACCATCTTCATTCCCGGCTCCACCAAGGGCATCGGCCTCGCGCTGGCACTGTCCCTGCAGGCCCGCGGCAACACCGTGATCGTCGGTGGACGACGCGCAGAGGCTCTGCAGCAGATCGCCGCCGAGCATCCGGACCTCGACACGGTCCAGATCGACACCACGGATGCCGACAGCATCGCGGTCGCCGCGAAGCAGGTCCTCGCCCGCCATCCCGACCTCAACGTCGTGGTGGCGATGGCCGGCATCATGCAGGCCGAGGACTGGCACCGGCCCGAGTCGTTCCTCACCTCGGCCGAATCGACCATCACGACCAATGTGCTCGGTCCGATCCGTCTGATCGGCGCCTTCATCGAGCACCTGCAGACCCGGCCGGACGCCACCATCGTCACCGTCTCGTCGGGCCTCGCGTTCACGCCCCTGAAGGTCACCCCGTCCTACAACGCATCGAAGGCGGCCATCCACATGCTGAGCGAGTCGTTGCGGCTGCAACTGGCCGACACCGACGTCAAGGTGACCGAACTGGTGCCGCCGGCCGTGCGCACCACCTTGATGCCCGGCCAGGAAACCAGTGAAGTGGCCATGCCGCTGGACGAATTCGTCGACGAGGTGGTCTCGCTGCTGGAGTCGCAGCCCGACGCCCACGAGATCCAGGTCGAGCGTGTGAAGTTCCTGCGTTATGGCGAGGCGCGCGGCGATTACGACGACGTCGTGGCGACGCTCAACGCCACCGACCCGCACGCGAATCGGTAGCCGTCAGGCGCCCAGCACCTGGTCGAGGTAGGCGTTGGTGAAGACCCGCTGCGGGTCCAGTTTGTCCCGCAGTGCGACGAATTCGCCGAACTTCGGATAGCGGGCGCGAAGGTCGCCGGCGCGCAGGTCGTGCATCTTGCCCCAGTGGGGTCGGGCGTCGTGGTCTCGCAGCATCGACCAGAACGCGTCGAAGTATGCCGTGTGGTCGCGACGGTGATATTGGTGCACTGCAACGTATCCCGTGTCACGGCCGTATGCCGTCGACAGCCACCGATCGTCGGCCGCGGCAAACCTCACCTCGACGGGGAACGCGATCCGCTCGCTGCCGCGCCGGCTCCAGGCCTCGAGCTCGCGCAACAGCGGCGCGACCGCGTCGCGGGGCACGGCATACTCGCTCTCGCGAAAACGCACGTCACGGGCGGTCGCGAAGACGGTGTGCGACCAGTCGGTATAAGTCCGCGCCGACAGGGCTCGCGCGGACAACTGGTTGACCGCGCCGATCAGCGACGGCACCGTGGTGGTGAGCCGGTTGATGCCCTCGAAGAGCTTGTTGGACAGCAGGTCGTCGTCGAGCCGGGCGCGCCACGAGGGCAGGGGCGCCCGGAGCGACTCGTCGTCGTGGCGAGTGTTGGTCTTGGTCAGCACGCGATCGGTGTGCGGGAACCAGTAGAACTCGAAGTGGTCGCTGCTGTCGACGCGTTGGTCCACACTCTCCAACACCTCGTGCAACGTGCTCGGCGATTCCTGCGCACACAGCAAAAACCTTGGCACACACTGGATCTCGACTGCGGTCAGGATGCCGAGAGCGCCGAGCCCGAGCGACACGGCCGGGAGGAGATCGGCGTGCTCCTCGCCGGTCACACGCATCAGCGACCCGTCGGCCGTCACCATCTCGGCACCGGTGATCTGCCCGGACAGACCGGTGAATCCGACACCCGTGCCGTGGGTGCCGGTCGAGATGGCGCCGGCGATCGACTGCCGGTCGATATCGCCGAGATTGGTCATCGCGAGGCCTCGGCGCAGGAGCTCCGGCCCCAGCACATACAGCGGCGTGCCGGCCCGCACCCAGGCACGGCAGGTCGTGGTGTCGGCGGAGATGACCCCGGAGAGCCGGTCCATGCGCACCAGCACGTCGGTGGCTTCCGCGACCCCGGTGAAGGAATGTCCTGCGCCGACCGCCTTGACCCGTCCTCCGGCTCGGTGAGCGTCGGCGCACACCTGCTGCAGGTGCTCGGTGTCGCGCACCATCACCGTCGACGCGGGCGTGACTCGCACCGTGCCGGCCCAATTGCTCCATTCAGCCAAAGTTCTCGCCCTCTCCTCGGTAGGTCGGCACCCGCTCGACCACGCACCCCTCACGCACCAGCAGCACCTCGTCGAACCGCTCGCACATCTCGCCGGCCTTGCCGTGCCTGAACCACACGACGTCGCCGACGTCGAGATCACGAGCCGCCTTGCCCTTGAGCGGAGTCTGCACCTCCCCGGCGCCCTCCTGTCCCAGCAGAGACAGGCCCGCCGGATGCACCGGCACCGGCACACGGGAGCGGCTCGGCGGGCCCGATGCGATGTATCCGCCGCTGAACGTGACGACGATGTCGGGCGCGGGCTTGCGCACGACCGGTGATGCGAAGTATGCCGCCGGCCGCAGTCGGGTGCCGCGGTATCCGTCAAATAGCTGCGGCGTGAAAAAGCCTGATCCTGCGGCCAACTCGGTCACGACATCGGAGCGGGTCGTCGTGTGCAGGCTGCCGGTGCCGCCGCCGTTGACGAACTCGAGGTCGGCGTGCTCGCCCACGGCGGTCGCCACGTCGCCCCGGCGCTTCGCCAGCTCCGCCATGGAGCGTCGCTTCATCGTGCGCACCGCCGCGCTCGAGTCGGGCACGCCGGCGACCTGCGCCTCATAGAACATCAGGCCGACGACGCGGACTCCGTCCAGGCGCGCCGCCAGCGCCGCGGCCTCCGCCGCCTCACGCGCTGTATGCAGTGACGACCGGTGCGCGCCCACCGCCACGGGGCCGATGCGCAGGGAGCTATCGATGTCGAGACAGACGCGTAGCGGAGTGTCTCCGGCGAGTTCGTCCAGCATCCTCAGGTGTTGCGGCAGGTCAGCCATGAACGTCACGCGGGCGGCGAGCAGCGGATCGCCTGCGATCCGCCCGATCGCCGCCGTGTCGACGGTCGGGTAGGCGATCACGACATCGTCGACCCCGTGGCCCGCCAGCCAGCATGCCTCGGCAGCGCTGTAGGCCAGGACACCCGCGCAGCCGTCGCGGTCCAGAGCCCGCTCGATCAGGCTGCGCACTCGGATCGACTTGGACGCCACACGGATCGGCTTGCCGCCGGCCCGGCGCAGCATCTCGGTGCCGTTGGCCTCGAAGGCGTCGAGATCGACCACGGCCGTCGGCTGGGCGATGTCGCGCACGGCCCCCCAGACCCGCGTCATGATCGGCCGGCCGGTGTCGTCAGCAGCTTGCCGAAGGCGACCGCGAACCCGTCGAGCACGGCCAGTGCCTTTTCGTCGTCCTGGTCGGCGATCCACGCCAGCGCCACGCCGTCCGTGACCGCGGTGACCATCCGGCTGAGCAGTTCGACAGGCACTTCCGGGCGGCCGAAGAGGTCCGGGTGCTCCGCGAGCACCTTGTCGACCGCGTCGTAGGCTCGCCGGAAGATGAGACGCGCGAGTTGCGGGCCCGGATCATCCTCGCGCACGAGGTGATTGACCAGTTCATAGACGAGTCGCTGCCGGTCCCTGTTGCCACCCGCGGCAGACCAGTAGCTGTGGAACGCGAGCCGGATGACCTCGGTCACCGTGTAGTCGCGGCCCGGCTCGAGGTCGATGCGTATGTCGGGTTGCGCCACCTGCGCGACCACGGCCTCCAGCAGGGCGCGCTTGGAGCCGAAGCAGTAGTGCACAGTGCCGAGCGGCACGCCGGCTTCCTGCGCGATGCGCCGCACCGTGGCGGCCTCCAACCCCTCGGCCAACGCCACCTTGATCGTCGCGTCCACCAGTTCGCGGCGCCGCACGTCCGCTGCCACTCTGCTCACACGACGACGATACCTGGGACTTGGACGGTTGACCAGGATCGGTCGCCCACTCCGCTCCAAAGCTCACCTGCACTGGCCGGTTTACCGGCAAGTCCCCGGGCTGGTCGAGTAGGCGAGCGCCCAGCGCGAGCC
>CAYPQR010000268.1:1663-4829 GCA_964412865.1 uncultured Intrasporangiaceae bacterium | reverse complement strand
GCTTGCTCCGTGGTGACGTTGGAGAGGTTCTGCGAGTGGTCGTTCTGGAGTGGGTCGCCGGCATCGTGGGGGTGGCCGTGGTCGTCTATCTCCTGGTCGCTTTGATCCGTCCCGAGCGGTTCTGATGGCGTGGAGAGCGGCCGCGGAACTGCTGACGCTGGCCGTCGTGATCGCGCTGTTGCACCGGCCACTGGGCGACTACATGGCGTGGGTCTTCACCTCGCCCGGGCACTGGCGGGCCGAGCGGGCGATCTACCGCTTCTGCGGGGTGAACCCGGACGCGACGCAGACGTGGAAGGCCTACCTGCGCGCGCTCCTGGCGTTGTCCTTCGTCGGCCTCGTCGCCCTCTATGCGATGCAGCGGCTGCAGCCCTGGCTGCCGTACTCCCTGGGCCTGGGGTCGGTCGACCGGTCCCTGGCGTTCAACACCGCGGCCTCGTTCGTGGGCAACACGAATTGGCAGTCCTACGCCCCGGAATCCACGATGGGATACACCGTGCAGATGGCGGGGCTGGCGGTGCAGATGTTCCTCAGCGCCGCGGTGGGCATCGGCGTCGCGATCGCCCTGACCCGGGGCATCGCCTCACGCTCGGGAGGAGTGGTCGGCAACTTCTGGGTCGACCTCGTGCGGGCTGTGCTGCGCCTGCTGTTGCCGGGGTCGATCATCGCCGCGATCGTGCTTCTCGCGGGTGGCGTGGTGCAGAACTTCACCGGCTTCACCGACATCTCCACGCTGACCGGTGGCGTGCAGTCGCTGCCCGGCGGGCCGGTGGCCTCCCAGGAGGCCATCAAGATGCTGGGCACCAACGGCGGGGGCTTCTTCAACGCCAACTCGGCGCATCCACTGTCCAACCCGGCGCCGTGGACCAACGTGTTCCAGATCTTCCTGCTGCTGGTGATCCCCTTCGCACTGCCACGCACCTACGGCCGCATCGTCGGCGATCGGCGCCACGGTTACGTCCTGCTGGCCACCATGGTGGTGCTGTTCGTGCTGGCCTTCGTCTTCCTCACCTGGGCCGAGGCGGCCGGCCACGACGCTGCACCACACGCGGCCGGAGCCGCACTCGAGGGCAAGGAACAACGCTTCGGCATCGTCGGCTCCACCCTCTTCGGCACCGCCACGACGGGCACCTCGGGCGGTGCCGTGAATTCGATGCTCGACTCCTACACGTCGTTCGGCGGGATGGTGCTCATGCTCACGATGATGCTCGGCGAGGTGTCGCCGGGCGGGGTCGGCACCGGCCTCTACGCCATCCTGGTGATGGCCATCATCACCGTCTTCCTCACCGGGCTGCTGCTGGGCCGGGCGCCGATGCTGCTCGGCAACAAGATCCGCACCCGTGAGGTCAAGCTGGTCAGCCTCTTCATCCTGGTCATGCCGACGCTGGCCCTGACGGGTATGGCGATCAGCTTCGCCGTGCCGACTGTGCGACACCAGCTGGTGCACACCGCGATGGGCAACGACGGGCTGCACGGATTCTCCGAGGTGCTGTATGCCTTCGTGTCCGCGGCCGTGAACAACGGCTCGGCCTTCGCCGGCCTGGGCGCCGACACGCTCTGGCTCAACGTGGTTCTCGGCGTGATCATCCTGCTCGGCCGATTCGTGCCCATCGCGCTGGTGCTGGCCCTGGCGGGTTCGTTCGCCGAGCAGGACAGGGCCCCGGCGATGGGCCTGGTGCTCCCGGTGCACCGGCCCCAATTCGTGGTGCTGCTGATCGGGATCATCCTGGTGATCGCGCTGCCGATGTTCCTGCCCTACCTGCTGGTGGGCCCCCTCGCGCAAGGATTGGGCTGATGGCGGCTCCCGCACCCTCCCCGGCGTCTCGTGTCGCTCCTCCTGCCGGGGGAGGACCGGGTCGGTTCCGTGCCCTGATGCGCACCGGCGGGGCCGTGCTCCTGCTCGCCATACGCAAGATCGACCCGCGGACCCTCTGGCGCAACCCGGTGCTCTTCCTCGTGCTGGTCGGCGCGGTGCTGACCACGGCGGCGGCCGCCGTCACCAGCGTCTCCGACGCCGGGGCCTCGTCGGGCGGCACGGCGTTTCCGGCAGGGTTCAACTGGGTGTTGGCGTTCTGGCTGTGGCTCACGCTGCTGACCGCCAGCGCCGCCGAGGCTCTCGCGGAGGGGCGCGGCCGCTCCCAGACGGCGGCGCTGCGGCTGCGCCGGGAGAGTAGGACGGCCCGCCGGGTGCCGTCATACGACCCGGCCGGCGATCCGGGCGCGTTCGCGGCGGAGATCGAGCGGATCGACGCCGCGGACCTGCGGCCCGGTGACGTCGTCGTGGTGGAGGCCGACGAACTCGTGCCGACCGACGGCGAGGTGATCTGGGGTTCGACGCTGGCCGACGAGTCGGAGACGACCGGCGTCTCGGAGCCGGCGATCCGCTCCGCCGGCGGCCACCGCAGTTCGGTGACCGGGGCGACGAAGGTCATCTCGAATCGGGTCGTCCTGCGCGTGACCGCCCGTCAGGGCGACACCGTGGTGGACAGGATGCTCGAGCTGGCGGAGGGCGCGGTGCGTCAGAAGGCGCCCACGGAGCTGGCACTGTTCGCGCTGCTCGCCTCGTTGTCGCTGTCGTTCGTGGTGGTTGCACTCACGGTGGACTTCTCCGTGTCGCCGGTCGCCCCGAAGCTGTCGATCCCGGTGCTCGTGACGATCGTGGTGTGCCTGATCCCCGCGGAGATCGCGGCCCTGCTGTCGGTCACCGGGATCGCTGCGATGTCACAGTTGCTCAAGCGCAACGTCCTGGTCGACTCCAGTCACGCGCTGGAGACCGCCGGAAGCATCAGCACGGTGCTGCTCGACAAGACCGGCACCATCACCGAAGGCAACCGCCGTGCCTGCGAATTCGTCGCCATGGCCACGGCGTCGCGGAAGGAGTTCATCCGCGCGGCCGTGCTGGCCTCGATCGGCGACCCGTCCACAGAGGGCGTCTCGACGCTGGCGCTGGCGGGTGAGGATGCGGTCGAGCGGAGCGCGATCGAGGGCCGCAAGGTCGTCCCGTTCAGTGCCGAGACCCGGATGTCCGGCTGCGATCTGCCCGACGGCACGCAGATCCGGAAGGGGCCGGAACAGGCGATCCTGGAATGGATCTCATCGTTCGGGCATGAGCTGTCGCAACCGGTCATCGACCACTTGCGCAGCCGCACCAGCACGATCGCCCGTG
>CAYPQR010000268.1:0-1563 GCA_964412865.1 uncultured Intrasporangiaceae bacterium | reverse complement strand
CTGTCGCAACCGGTCATCGACCACTTGCGCAGCCGCACCAGCACGATCGCCCGTGAGGGCGGATCGCCGTGGGTGGTGGCGGTCAAGCCCGCTCACGGGCCGTTTCGGCTGCTGGGAGTCATCCATTTCAAGGACAGCATCCGCGGCAACCTCCGCACCCGGATCAGCACGCTGCGTACCTTCGGAGTCCACGTCGCCATGGTCACCGGTGACAACACGATCACGGCCGAGACCGTCGCCAAGGAGGTCGGCATCGGCGACTGCCACGGAGAGGCCTCACCGGCGCAGAAGCTCGAGGTGGTGTCGGCCGCGCAGGCGGAAGGCCACCTGGTCGCGATGGTCGGCGACGGCACCAATGACGCGGCGGCTCTCGCGAAGGCCGACATCGGGGTGGCCATGCAGTCCGCGACGGCGGAGGCCAAGGCCGCGGCCAACATGATCATCCTCGACGACGATCCGGGCAGGACGCTCGAAATCGTCGAGATCGGGCGGCGCCAGATGGCGACGCGCGGCGCCCTGGTGACGTTCAACCTGGCCAACGACCTGGTCCGCTACTTCACCCTCTTCCCCGCCCTGTTCGTCGGCACGTTCCCCGGTTTGGGCGCACTCAACGTGTTGCGGCTGCATTCGCCCGCCTCGGCCATCCTGTCGACGGTCATCTTCGGCGTCGTCGTGATCGGCATCCTGATCCCGTTGGCTCTCGTGGGCGCGCCATACCGCACCGTCGATCTGAGCAAGGCGCTCAGCCGCAACCTGCTCTACTACGGCCTCGGCGGCCTGTTCGTCGCCGCGGCCGTGATCAAGCTGATCGACCTGATCGTCTCCGTCTTCCCCGGATATTGAGAGCGTGTGATGGCCCCGACCGACTCCCGATGGCGCACCGTATGGATCGCGGCCCGGCTCACGCTGGTCCTCACGGTCGTGCTCGGCGTGCTCTATCCGCTGCTGATCACCGGCGTCGGACAGTTCGCCCTCGAGCCGCAGGCGGACGGCTCGCTGGTCCGTGGCGGCTCCGGCACCGTGGTCGGCTCCCGCCTGATCGGCCAGTCCTTCACCAGTGCCGACGGCACGCCGCTGCCGCAGTATTTCCAGCCGCGGCCCTCCGCCGCGGGCTCCGGCTACGACGCGGCGGCATCGGGCGGTTCCAACCTCGGCCCCGAGAGCGCCGAGTTGGTCACCGCGATCCGGCAGCGCAGGCGCGCGATCGCCGAGTTCAACCACGTGCCACCGTCGTCGGTGCCGCCCGACGCCGTCACCGCATCGGGCTCGGGCCTCGACCCCGACATCAGCCCGGCGTATGCCGCGATCCAGGTCGAGCGCGTCGCCCGGGCCCGCGACCTGAGCCCCGACACAGTCCGCCGGCTGGTGGCGGAGCATACCCACGGCCGCGATCTCGGCTACCTCGGCAATCCCCGCGTCAACGTCCTGACGCTCAACCTGGCGCTCGACCGGCTCACCTCGTGAGCGACGCCGACCTCGCCCACCGTCATGCAGAAGTGGTCAAATATGACAACTTCTGCATGACGCAACGTCGCCCGCCGAGTGGATACGCGCCCGGTACGT
>CAYPQR010000267.1:0-4836 GCA_964412865.1 uncultured Intrasporangiaceae bacterium | reverse complement strand
GCGCTCGATCTCGAAGCAGCGCGGCGCCGCGATGTCCTCCAGGTTGATGCCGCCGTATGACGGGGCGATCGCCTTGACGATCTTGATGATCTCCTCGGTGTCCTGCGTGTCGAGGCACACCGGCCACGCGTCGACACCGGCGAACTGCTTGAAGAGCATGGCCTTGCCCTCCATCACCGGCAGCGCCGCGGCGGGGCCGATGTTGCCGAGGCCGAGCACGGCCGAGCCGTCGGTGACGACGGCGATCGTGTTGCGCTTGATGGTCAGCCGTCGCGCGTCGTCGGGGTTCTTGGCGATCGCCTGACAGACGCGCGCGACACCCGGGGTGTAGGCGCGGGACAGGTCGTCGCGGTGCTTGATCGGCACCTTGGAGTGGACCTCGATCTTGCCGCCGAGATGCATCAGGAAGGTGCGGTCGCTCACCTTGCGCACGCCCACGCCCGCCACCTGCGCCAGCGCGTCCTGGATGCGACTACCGTGGTCCACGTCGGTGGCGTCGAACGTGACGTCGACCACCAGCCGGTCGGGGTGCGATTCGACGATGTCGAGCGCGGTCAGTGCCCCGCCCGCGCCGTTGACCGCAGCAACGAGGCCGCTGGTGGCGCCGGCATTGGCCGGCGCATCGACGCGAACGGTGATCCCGTAGCCCGGGCTGGGTGACGCCATGAGAATTCCTCCTTGTTTTTCGTATAGCGGAGACTATTATCTGTCCTGCGGAAGGGCAAGCCTCTGGGAACCGCATCTCACACCCTGTCGTTTCCAGAGAAAGTAGGATTCCGACATCCGGAAATTATGAGGAGTGGACTCGATGGCATCAGGTGGGGACTCGGCACGAGGCACCAAGCCGGCACGATCCGGCGGTGTGCAGTCCATCGAGCGCGCCTTCGGGCTGCTCGAGACGATGGCCGATCACGGCGGCGTGATGGGGCTGTCGCAACTGGCGGCACAGTCGGGGCTGCCGCTGCCGACGATCCATCGGCTGCTGCGCACCCTGGTCGACCTGGGATACCTGCGCCAGGATCTCGACCGGCAATACATTCTCGGACCCCGCCTCATCCGCCTCGGCGAGTCCGCCTCCAGCACCCTTGCCGTATGGGCGCGGCCGCACCTGGAGCATCTGGTCGACGAACTCGGTGAGTCCGCCAACCTCGCGATGCTCGACGGCGACCAGATCGTCTACGTCGCGCAGGCGCAATCGCATCGATCGATGCGGATGTTCACCGAGGTCGGCCGGCGCGTGCTTCCGCACTGCACGGCCGTGGGCAAGGCGATCATGGCGCAGATGCCGGAACGCCAGGTGCGCGAGATCCTCGGCCGCACCGGCATGCCCCGCCATACGGACAACACCATCACCGACCCCGACGAGTTCTACAAGTCGCTGGTCTGGTCGGCCGAGCACGGCTACGCCACGGACGAGGGCGAGCAGGAACTCGGGGTGCGATGCGTCGCCGTCGTCGTGCCCGACGTGCCGACCCGCCTGGCGATCTCGGTCTCCGGGCCCGGCACGCGAATGGGCGAAGAGGTCGTCGACCGCATCGTGCCGCTGCTGCAGGAGGCCGCGGCCGCCCTGGCGCGCGACCTCTCCTGACCCGACACGAACACAACAAGGACGCCGGCACCCCACTCGAGTGGGGTGCCGGCGTCCTTGTCAGATCAGTCGATCAGGGGCGGCCATACCCGGACGGTGTGTCCCAGATCTTGTGGACCTGGACCGTCTTGCCGGGCTTCGGCGAGTCGATCATCATGCCGTTGCCGGCGTAGATGCCGACGTGGTAGGCCGGTGAACCGAAGAACACCAGGTCACCGGGCTGCGGGTCGCTGACCGGGGTGACGGCCGACTGCTGCGCGGAGGCCGTGCGCGGGATCGTGACACCGATCTGCGCGAAGACATACATCGTGAAGCCCGAGCAGTCGAAGCCCGACGGGCTCTCTCCGCCGTAGACATAGGGGGTGCCGATGTACTTCTTGGCCACGGCGAGCGCACTGGAGTGCGCGGTGCCGGTCGAGGGTGCCGGATCGGACGGAGCGGTCGGCTCGTCCTGCTTCGGCGTCTCCTGCTTCGTCGGAGACGGGTCGGGGCGCTGCTGCGACCGGGAGGTGGTCGGCTGCTCCTGCCGGGTGGTCTCGGCCGCCTGAGTCTGCTGCTCCTGCTGCGTGGTCTCCGCCGGCTGGGGCTTCGGCTTCGGCTTGGGCTTCGGCTTGGAGACGACGCCGCGCACCTTCAGATCGACGACCGAGGTGGTGCTGTGTTCCGACGTGGGAACGACGGTCTTGGCGCCGGCCGCGCTCACCGTCGTCTCGGCAGACTTCTGCGCCGTCGGCGAGA
Source organism: uncultured Intrasporangiaceae bacterium (assembly GCA_964412865.1). GTDB lineage: Bacteria > Actinomycetota > Actinomycetes > Actinomycetales > Dermatophilaceae > Leekyejoonella. The sequence continues at coordinate 2,510 of CAYPQR010000267.1, read as the reverse complement.
TGGCTGCGACACCTTCGGCGTGGGCGGCCTGCTGACCGGCGACCGCGGCCACCAGCCCGCCGCTGACGGCGATGGTGGCAGTCACTCGGGCCGCGGAGTTGAACTGAGTCTGGACCTTGCTCGGGGCGCGGTGTCGACCGCGTGGACCGATAACTGACACGAAGTTGCCTCTCCTGCGCCTGCGAGGTGAGCTGTCGGGCTCGGGTGGAGATTGACCCTGCCTTCGCCGCCATCCCCGAGATTCGGACGAAGACCTAGCCCCAAGGACACCCGGAAAGGGTGCCCGGTGGTGGTTCCCCCGCTCCTGCCATGCGGTGTCGTTTGCGACTTCGGGTGCCCGGCAGGATTCGGCGTGACACTCGAAGGCTCCACCGGGTGGTGAAGCCGAGGCACACGTTAACACGCTCGCGCGCCCCGATGTCACGGATGGGTCACATCACCTTTTCCGGTCCGCCGTGGCGGGTGCTGACCGGCCCGGTCAGTGCACGCCGTCGGCCGCGACGAAGACGTGGGACGCGACATCGGCCGGCAGCGAGACGCCGCCCTCGCGCCCGTCGACGACCGCGACGACGCGACCGGATTCCAGCCGTGCCTCGACCGTGACGCCGGGCCGGATGCCGGCCGAGGTGAGCACGGCGATCGCGTCGGCGTCCGCCTGCGCGGGCTCGCCGATGCGGCGGACCACACCCGACACCGGGTCCGCGCCGGTGACGATCTCGGTGAGCGGCACGACACCGTCGCGGAACTGCTCGTCGGTGGTCTTCTCGCCCAGCTCCTCCAGTCCGGGAATCGGGTTGCCGTAGGGCGACAGATGGTGCTCATCGAGCAGGTCCAGGATTTTCAGCTCGACCCGGTCGGACATGACGTGCTCCCATCGGCACGCCTCGTCGTGGACGTATTGCAGCTCCAGGCCGAGCACATCGACCAGCAGCCGCTCGGCGAGACGATGCTTGCGCATGACCCGAGTGGCCAGCAGCCGGCCGTGGTCGGTCAGCTCCAGATGGCGGTCGCCGGCGAGGGTCACCAGGCCGTCGCGCTCCATCCGGGCCACAGTCTGCGACACCGTCGGCCCGGAGTGCCCGAGACGCTCGGCAATGCGCGCACGCAGCGGCGGGATCCCCTCCTCCTCGAGGTCGAAGATCGTCCGTAGATACATCTCGGTGGTGTCGATCAGATCCGTCACAAGGCCAGCCTGCCACCTTCCGCCGACAAAGTCCGCATCGAGCGCACAGCCGCGTGAAACAATCGGCACAGGTGGCCGTCAGAGCCCGGTGCGAATGTCGTGCAGCGCACATTTTGCGTCGGGAATCCTTGCTGCATGCCGCACGTTCCCCTGATAGGTGCCACGGACTCCTCCCCCCTGACCGTGGCGCCGGGCGGGCCCGCTCTTGGCGGGCTGCAGCGGGCCTTCGGGCTCAGCTCGGCGGCCGACGTCTCCCCCCTGTACGCCGGCCGCCTCGCCATATCTACGCGCGCCGCCCGACGTCTCCCTGCGGCCGCCGCCTCCCGTCTCGGCCCCCGCGGCCGCCCGACGGCATACGCGTGCCGGATCCCCGCACACGCCAACCGCCTAAACCCGTTGCCGCGAACGGACCGGCTGTCCTAGCGTGGAGCCACACGAGAAAGGAGGTGGTCCAAGAAATGATTTCTTATTGGACGCGTGAGGTGGCTGCGCGCTAGCGCACGCCGCAGACCGGTGACCACCTTCTCGGTGGACCGACATCGGACGATGCGGTAGCGAATCCAACGCAGCTGCCGCAGCCCGTGGGAGCGCGACTCGTCCATTGCGCGCCCGTGCCATACGGCGCGGAACCCACGGGCTGTTCGCTGCCCGCCCCCTGAGGAGGGTCAGGGCTGCAGCCGCTCGATCCGCCAGCTCCCCGCGTCGCTCAGATCGCCCTCGCCGTCACGCACGTAGACCAGACGGTCGTGCAGCCGGTTGCGCCGCCCCGCCCACAGCTCCACCCGGTCGCACACGATCACGAAGCCACCCCAGAAATCGGGCAGCGGCACGTCGCCCGGGTCGCCGTGGTCCGGCCACTTCCGCTCGTATGCCGCGACCGCGGCCTCCAGGGTCTCCCGCGAGTCGACGGGCTGCGACTGGTGGGAGGCCCACGCGCTGATCCGCGACCCCCACGGGCGGGAGCGGAAATACACGTCGACAACCTCGCGCGACAGCGGCTGCACAACGCCGCGGAAGCGGATCGCGCGAAACATCGACGGCCAGGTGAGGGTGGCGGCGACTCTCGGATCCTGCCGCAGCGCGCGGCCCTTGGCCGAATCGAGGTTCGTGTAGAAGCCGGGCCCGTCCTCGCGCAGATAGCGCATGAGGACCGTGCGCACCTGCGGGGCGCCGTCCTCGTCGATCGTCGCCACGGCGAGCGCGTCGGGTTCGGGCATGTCGGGATGCGTCGCGGAGTGTGCGCGCGCCGCGTCGACCCAGTGCGTGACGGCGCCCCAGGGCGCGCGGGGCATCGCCGCCTCGTCGATGCCCTCGCCGTTGTAGTCCC
>CAYPQR010000266.1:0-4847 GCA_964412865.1 uncultured Intrasporangiaceae bacterium | reverse complement strand
TGCACGTCACCGAGGAGACCGTCGCCGAGATCCCCGAGGAAGAGGGCGAGGAGGCCGCCGAGGAGGAGGCCGCCGAGGCGCCCGAGGACGAAGAGAAGTCCGAGGACTCCGAGAGCTGATCTCGACCTGCCGAGCGGCCCGGTCGGCCCCCGCCACGTGCGAGGGCGGGCCGGGCCGCTTTGGCATACTTGCCGATCGTGGACTCGTGGCTGATCGTCGGATTGGGCAACCCTGGAGTGGAGTATGCCGGTCACCGGCACAATGTCGGCGCCATGGTGATCGACGAGCTGGCTCGCGACGCGGGCACGGGCCTGCGCGTGCACAAGGCGCGGGCGCGGGCGGCGACCATACGCATCGATGATGCGTCCGCCGTGATCGCGATCCCCTCCAGTTATATGAACGAGTCGGGCGGCCCGGTCGCCGGCCTGATGAAGTTCTTCAAGACACCGATCGACCGGCTGATCGTCATCCACGACGACCTCGACCTCGACTTCGGCCGCATCCGGCTCAAACGCGGCGGGGGAGAGGGCGGCCACAACGGCCTGCGGTCGATCACCAAGTCGGTCGGCACCCGCGACTATCTGCGTGTGCGTGTCGGCATCGGCCGCCCCCCGGGGCGCATGGACGCCGCGAGATACGTGTTGCGATCCTTCAACGCGCAAGAGCGTCGCGAGCTCGAGTTCGTGCTCCCGGACGCGGCCGACGCGACGCGGCTGCTGGTGCGGCACGGCCTGGAGGCGGCGCAGAACCAGGTGCATCCGCGCTGACGGGTGGCGTTCACGCTCAGCTGCGGGGGCGAGATCCCGTCGCGTCGTCGGTTCCCCACGCTGTTGGCGGTCGTGCGTTTACGCATGGGGCAGGCGTGACCGTGGCATCCTGTTAGGGCGGGAGCGTGTCTTGGGCGGTTTGTCGGGGCCGATGTCGTCAGGATGGAGGGCCATGACCAGCGATACCCATCTGGACGGCAGGCGCGCCTCGACGACATCCGATGCTGCGGGGGCGCGCCGGCATGTCGAGACACCGACCCCTGCTCCGTCCGGCGGGCGCGACTGGGCCCGCGGCTACCTCGTGCGCGCCGTCGCCGTGGATGCGCTGTGCGGCCTGGTGGCCGGGGTCGCCGCGCTGTTGCTGCCCGGGACGGTGCCGCTGCACCCGTCGATCCCCGCGCCATACGTGGCGATCGTCGTGGGCAGCCCATTCGTGTGGGTGCTCATGGTCTGGCTCTCTCACGGGTATGAGCGCCGCCTCGTCGGCGTCGGCGCCGACGAGTATCGCGCGCTGTCGATGGCCGGGGTGCGGCTGCTGGCGATCACGGCGTTCATCTCCTATGCGACCTATTCCGAGCGGCCGTATCTGTCGCGGTATTTCGTGCTCGTGTATTTCCCCGTGCTCGTCGCCTGCTCGCTGGTCGGCCGCGTGGTGCTTCGCTGGGCATTGCATCGCGCACGCCTGCGCGGTCGCGGCCTGAGCCGGGCGGTGGTCGTCGGCCAGACGTCGTCGGTGGAGAATCTCGTGCGGGAGCTGCGCCGCGATCCGGTGCACGGCATCGGGCCGGTCGCGGCATGCACGAGCGGCCCACTCGACGCGTCGTGCGACCTCGAGGCGGCCGGGGGCCTCAGGGATGTGCTGCCCAGTGTCGAGCGGTGTGCCGCCGACGTCGTGGTCGTCGTGAGCCCGTCGGGCATGTCCGATCCTGAATTGCGCCGTCTCGCCTGGGATCTCGACGATCTCGGCATCGAACTGATGGTTGCGCCCGGCATCGTCGACGTCACCGGGCCGCGCCTGGCCATCCGCCCGGCCGCGAATCTGTCGCTGCTGCACGTCGAACGGCCGGCCCTGCGAGGCGTGAGCGCCGTCAGCAAGGCCGTGATCGATCGGGTCGGTGCGGCCGCGCTCCTGGTGCTGCTGTCGCCGGTGTTCGTGGTCGTCGGGCTCCTGGTCCGGCTCGACTCGAAGGGTCCGGTCTTCTTCAGGCAGCGTCGCATCGGCCTGGACGGGCGGTCGTTTTCGATCATCAAGTTCCGCTCCATGGTCACCGACGCGCCGGAGCGGCTGCACCAGGTGCGTGCCCAGCGAGATGACGGCAACGGCGTGATGTTCAAGCGCCGCAGAGATCCGCGCGTCACGCGGGTCGGCCGGGTGCTGCGGCGTTTCTCCCTCGACGAACTTCCGCAACTGGTCAACGTGCTGCGCGGCCAGATGTCGCTCGTCGGCCCGCGTCCGCCGCTGCCGGAGGAGGTCGAGAACTATGGGGTGGAAGCGGCCCGCAAGCTTCGCGTACGACCCGGCATGACGGGCCTGTGGCAGGTGAGTGGCCGCAGCAACCTCACCTGGGACGAGACCTTGCGGCTCGACCTGCGCTATGTGGACAACTGGTCCATCGCGCTGGACACGGTGATCTTGCTGCGCACCGTTCACGCCGTGGCGCGCGGCCGTGGAGCGTATTGAGGTGGCGGTCAAGTCCGGGGAGGGACGATGAGCCTCGGCGATGAGGACGAGAGCGGACGCTTCACCATCCTCGTGGTGTGCACAGGCAACATCTGCCGGTCGCCGGCGGCGGAACGTCTGCTCGCAGCGGCGTATGCCGGATGCGGCGCCGTCCGGGTGGTGAGCGCGGGCACGGGCGCCGTCGTCGGCTCACCCATGGCGGATCAGATGGCGGCGCTGCTCGAGGCGCGGGGCGTGGATGCGTCGGACTTCGCGGCGCGCCAGCTGACCGGGCCCATGGTGCGCGACGCCGACCTCGTGCTGGGTATGACCCGCGAGCACCGTGGCGCCGCGGCCAGGCTGCACCCTGCAGCGGTCGCCAGGTGCTTCACGCTGGTCGAGGCGGCGCGCATTGCGTCGACGTTGCCACTGCGCACCGCGGACGGTCAGATTCTGGTCGATCGGATGAGTGTCTTCGTCGATGGGCTGGCGGAGCGGCGCATCGCGGCCAAGAACGCGACGGATGACGACATCCGCGATCCGTTCGGACTATCGGACGCGGTCTACCGGGAGGTCTTTGCGCAGGTGGTCGACTGCGTGCGGAGCTTGGTTGCACATCTGCGGTGAGCAACTCACGACCGACATGCTGGCTTGGAGGTCAAGCGGCGTGAGTCTTCTTCTCTGACAACGGTTCTGACGATTTCGCCACAAGAATCATCCGCGTGTTGCTAGTGTCACTTCGCAAGGGGATGGCGCAGGCCACTCAGGGGCTTTACCACACGACGATCGACGTCGCAACCTATCGCCGACTTTATGTGGGGCCGGGGCACTTTAGCAGAGACCGAACGCGAGATGGGCTTTGCGTGGAATAGTGCTTACGAATCCGGCAGATCATCGAGGGCCGTCGGGTGCAGACGAATTGATAGGCAGCTGGGTCGGGAGGGGTCCATGACTAGCGATCTGGACGCGGATCTGGGTGCGAGCGCGTCACCGTTGCGGTCCCGGTTGAGTATTCGCGGGTCCGCGTCCGGGCGATCTGGCGTTGCCGATGATTGGCTGCGCAGGTATGTGCGTGGCGCGGTGATCGGCGATCTTTGCTCGGCAGTCGTCGCTGCCGCGATCGCAGCCACCGTCTCGGGCGTCGTACCCTTGAATGCGCGAATCCCGCTGCCGTACGCGTTGATCCTGGTTATCGCTCCGTTTGCCTGGGTGCTGTTCATGGCTATCAGCAGTGGATACGAACGGCGATATCTCGGCGTGGGTACGGACGAATTCCGTGCCATTCCGCGGGCAGCCATTCGGCTCTTGGCCGTCTCGGCGTTGGTCTCCTACGGGATTTACGTCGGTCGACCGTATCTGTCTCGCTACTTCGTGTTGGTGTTCTTTCCGGTGCTGGTCGTGACCGCAGGGCTGACGAGGTATGGCGTGCGGAAACGACTGCACCGCGCACGATGGAAGGGGCAATGCCTCACACGTGCCGTTGTGGTAGGGCGTGCCGATGCTGTCGAGGGCCTCATCGCCGATCTGCGCAGCGAGCCGGTCCACGGACTTCGACCGGTCGCGTCCTGCACCGAAGGCTCGCTGCCTGCGGAGCTGGGGGTGTCCCCGGCGGGTGGGGTCCGCGACGTGCTGCACGCCGTCGTCCGGCACAACGCACAGGTCGTCATCATGGCCAACCCGTCAGAGTTGGATGCGCAGGAGTTGCGCAGGCTTTCGTGGGATCTCGACGATCTGGGGATCGAGTTGATTGTCGCTCCGGGGATCGTGGAGGTGACCGGCCCGCGGCTATCCATCAGACCAGCCGCCAATCTCGCTCTGCTGCATATTGAACGGCCGGCGTTGCGCGGCCTCAATTGGCTGACCAAGACCGCGCTGGACCGCGTGATCGCGACTGTCTGGTGTGTGCTGTTGAGTCCGCTCTTTGCGGTGATCGCGATCTTGGTCAAGCTCGACAGTGAGGGGCCGGTCTTCTTCCGACAGGAGCGGGTCGGCCTGAATGGGCGATCGTTCTCGATGATCAAGTTCCGCTCCATGGCTGTCGATGCCGAAGCCCGGCTGGACCAGGTGCGTTCGGAGGCTGACGACGGGAATGGTGTGCTCTACAAGCGCAAGAATGATCCTCGAGTCACCCGCGTCGGCAAGACTCTGCGGCGTTTCTCGATCGACGAACTACCGCAACTGATCAATGTCGCGCGTGGTGATATGTCGCTGGTGGGTCCGCGGCCGCCACTGCAGCGTGAGGTAGATCAATACGAGCCGGACGCCATTCGCCGGCTCAAGGTCCGTCCGGGCTTGACCGGCCTGTGGCAGGTCAGCGGTCGCAGCGATCTCAGCTGGGACGAGTCACTGCGTCTCGACCTCCGATATGTCGACAACTGGTCGATGATGCTCGACATCCAGATCCTTTGGCGCACAGTTCG
>CAYPQR010000265.1:0-4847 GCA_964412865.1 uncultured Intrasporangiaceae bacterium | reverse complement strand
CCCGTTGCTGCGAGCCAGCGCGCGCAGGTGTGCACGCGCCGACCGGCCGGTATGCACGTCGCGCGCCTCCAGCAGGGCGCCGACGTGGCGCAGTGGCGCCCTGATGGCGGCGTACCGGACACCGTTCACCAGAGCTTCGCCCTTGGTGGGCCGGTCGAGGCCCAGGATCATCCGCATGGTGGTCGATTTGCCGGCACCGTTCGGCCCGAGGAACCCGGTCACCACGCCGGGCCTGACGTCGAACGACAGGTCGTCCACAGCCAGCGTGCTGCCGTACTGCTTGGTCAAGCCCCTGACTTCAATCATGCGTCCCCTTGCCATGTGAGCGTGAGCCTGCCGTGCGCACAATGAACCTGCCTGTCTGCGGCCCGGCGCGATATCAGATCGGGCTGATGAAGTTTATCAACGCGACGGCGCCTCACGTGTCTATTGGCCTGTTCGGCCGGCCGAGACATCCGACGCGCGCATGCCGTAGTGCTCGCGGAATGTGCGGGAGAAGTGGGAGACCGACCGGAACCCGCACTCGGCGGCCACGCGCGCGATCGATCGGTCGGTGCCGCCGCTCAGCACGGTGTGCGCGCGCTCGAGCCGGTGCGCGAGCACATACTGCGGGACGCTGACGCCCGCGCTCGCGAACACACGCGACAGGTGCCGCGGGCTCAGACCGATGGCGGTCGCGATCGTGGACACGTCGAGATCGGGGTCGGCGAGCCGCTCGTGGATGACGGTGCTCGCCGTCGCGAAGTGCACGGCGCTCACATCCCGGCAGGGGCCGCCGAGGATCGACCCGAGCATGGCCAGCAGGAGGTCCCTGCCGAGCGGTTCCGTGGATTGCGGGCGGAGAGCGCCGCCGACCAGCCTGGCCAGAGTCCTGCCTCGCACGTCCTCCGTCCGGAGATCGCACACCACCTCCGATCGGAGGGAGCGGGACGACACGTCGTTGGTGAAGACCCGACGCGGTATGCGGATGACCAGCTCCTCCAGACCGCGTGAGAACCCGCGGACGAAGGGTCGATCGGCGTCGCATACGAGCAGCTGTCCGGGACGCAGCGTCGTGGTGTCGCCGGAGTGCCGGAACGATGCAGCACCCTTGATGGCGAGATAGCACGCGACCGCCTCGCACGGATGCCGACTGATCACGTCTCGACTGCGTTCGACGACATGCGGGGTGCCCAGCACGCGCGCAATGCCGATGTCGTCGATGTCGGTGTTGAATTCGGTGGCGTCGAAGCGCGGCGAAGCGATTGTGCGGCAGCGCAAAGCGATCAATGACCGGGCATTGTGGTCCTCCCACATGCGGATGCGGTCGGCACCGTCCAGATCTCCGGTGGCGAAGATCGTGGATGTGTGCGCGACGACGTGCCGCCCCACATCAGCCGGCTCCACCACCGCGCACCTCCAGATGGGGCGACACACCATTCGGCGCCCCAGGGAATCGGTCTGTCTCAACCATAGGACGACGTGCCCCCGCCGATCATCGGCGGAGGCGTCGGCGCCGGATGCGCCGCGAGCACGCCCCGCGACGGAGGCTGTTGCCCGTTTCGGCCATGATCCCGCGAAGCCCTTGCCCGAGCCGCGTGCGGCTTTTCACACTGGTCGTGGCGCCCACCGCGGGGCAGACCGAGAAAGAGGTGGTCGACAGTGGCGGAGTTCGACGACGGGATGAGTGAGACGGCCCTGCCGACGGACGAAGGTGTGCAGACCGACGTGGTCGTCGTCGGGTCCGGACCGGCCGGTGCCTCGGCGGCGCTGTTCCTCTCGACGCTCGGCGTGCCGAACATCATGATCACCAAGTATCGCTGGACCGCCAACACGCCCCGCGCACACATCACCAACCAGCGCACCATGGAGATCTTCCGCGATGTGGGGATCGAGCGGCAGGTGCTCGCCGACGCCACCCCGCACGAGCTGATCGGTGACACGGTCTTCTGCACGTCGATCGCGGGCGAGGAGATCGGGCGAATCCTCACGTGGGGCACCCATCCGGCGCGCGAGGCCGATCATCGGCTGGCGTCGCCGTCGCAGACCGTCGACTGCCCGCAGACCTACCTCGAGCCGATCCTGGTGAGGAACGCCACGATGCGGGGGACCCAGACGCGGTTCTCCACCGAATACCTGTCGCATCACCAGGACCGTGACGGCGTGCACGTCGTCGTGCGGGATCGGGTCACCGGGAGCGAATACACCATCCATGCCAAGTATCTGATCGGCGGAGACGGCGCCCGCTCGACGGTTGCCGAGCAGATCGGCCTGCCGATGGAGGGCAGGATGGACATCGCCGGCTCGATGAACATCACGTTCAAGGCCGACATCGCCGACTACGTCGGCCACCGCCCGTCAGTCCTCTACTGGGTGCTCCAGCCGGGATCGGATGTGGGCGGCATCGGAGCCGGACTCGTGCGCATGGTGCGCCCGTGGAACGAGTGGCTGATCACGTGGGGATACGACATCGACGGGCCACCACCCGACATCGGGGAGGACGAGGCGAGGCAGATCGTCCGAAACCTGTTGGGGATCCCCGATATCGACGTCGAGATCACCGGGACTTCCCTGTGGGGGAACAACGAGATGTATGCCACCCACCTGCAGTCCGGGCGGGTGTTCTGTGCCGGTGACGCCGTGCATCGTCATCCGCCGAGCAACGGACTCGGATCCAACACCTCGATCCAGGACTCCTACAACCTCGCCTGGAAGATCGCGGCGGTCCTACAGGGGTATGCCGACCCCTCGCTGCTCGAGACGTATTCGGCGGAGCGGGCGCCGATCGCCAGGCAGATCGTATTGCGCGCCAACAAGTCCAGTCACGAATTCGTCCAGTTCTTCGATGCGCTCGGGGTCACCGACGCCGAGAACGAGGAGGAGATGATGGCCCGCATCGAGGAGCGGAAGGCGAACACCCCGGAGGGCGCGGCCAAGCGGGAGGCTCTGATCGCCGCCATGGATCTCAAGCACTACGAGTTCAATGCGCATGGTGTCGAACTCGGTCAATTCTACGAATCGGCTGCCATCGCAGGTGACGGCTCATCCCGCCCGGTGCCTGAGCGAGACCCCGAACTCTATTACCAGCCGTCGACGGTCCCGGGGTCCCGCCTGCCGCACTGCTGGGTCGGCGACAGCCACAGCCGTCTGTCGACGCACGATCTGACGCCGATGACGCGATTCACCCTGCTGACGGGGATCACCGGCGAGGCCTGGGTCGAGGCCGCCGACAAGGTCTCGGCCGCGCTGGGCGTGCCTCTGAAGGCAGTGGTGATCGGCCCCGGCAGAGACGTGACCGATCTCTACTACGACTGGGCGAAGCTGCGCGAAGTCGACGAGAGTGGAGCAGTATTGGTGCGACCGGACACCCACGTGGGGTGGCGCAGCACGCACCTTCCGCAGGATCCGGTGGCAGCCCTGTCGGAGGCCATGTCGTCGATTCTCGGGAGGAATGGCTGATCATGAGCGCAGCGTTCACGCACGAATGGCCGCCCCAGCGAGTGACATTCGCCACCGGCCGCGTCGTCGAGGCGACGATCGACGAGGTCGGCCGTCTCGGCGCTGCAACGGTGATGGTGATCTCCGGTGAGTCGGAGCGTGGCACGGCCGACCGCATCGCGGCGCGGCTGCCCGGCTCGGTGCGGCACGACGAGGTCGCCATGCACGTGCCGATCGAGGTGGCCGAGCGGGGCCGAGAGCATGCGGCGAAAGCCGGGGTGGACGCCCTGGTGAGCGTCGGGGGCGGCTCCACCACCGGCCTCGCGAAGGCGATCGCCCTGACCAGCGGCCTGCCCATCATCGCCGTGCCCACCACCTACGCGGGCTCCGAGGCGACCGACGTGTGGGGTCTCACCGAGAACGCACGCAAGGTCACCGGCATCGACGCGCGAGTGCTACCGCGTGCCGTGGTGTATGACGCCGCACTCACCACCTCCCTGCCGGTCGATCTGAGCGTGGCGTCGGGGCTCAATGCACTCGCGCACTGCGTCGACGGGATGTGGGCTCCCCGCGTCGATCCGATCGATCGCACGCTGGCGATCAGGGCCATCCAGGCACTGCGGTCCGGACTCCCGGCGGTGCACGACGACCCGAACGGACTGGAGGGCCGAGAAAAGGCGCTGTTCGGTGCATACCTCGCCGCACTCGTGTTCTCCTCCGCCGGATCCGCGCTGCACCACAAGATCTGTCACGTGCTCGGCGGCATGTTCAACCTGCCGCACGCACAGACCCACGCCATCGTGCTTCCGCACGTGCTCGCGCTCAACGCCCCGAACGCCCAGGATGCGGCCCGGCAGATCGCGTCGGCGCTCGCGGCAGACGACGCCGTGTCCGGGCTGCTCCGGCTGCGCGACGTCCTGGACGCTCCGCGTGCCCTACGCGACTACGGCCTCGACGAAACCGACCTTCCGAGCGCGGTCGACCCGATCCTGCAGGCCGCGCCCACCGACAACCCCACACCCCTGACCCACGACGTCATCACCCGCCTCCTGCACGAGGCATGGGAAGGAGCCGACCCCGCATGAGCACACCCCACGAAGCCCTCCGCTCGTCCCTCCCTCCGATCTCCCCAGAACAGGGCCGTCGTGAGGAGCAACTCATCGAGCAGGTCGTCGCGTCATTCGAGGACTGCGCCGACCCGAGGCTGAAGCAGGTGATGCAATCGCTCGTGCGTCACCTGCACGCGTTCATCCGCGACGTGCGACTGACCGAGGACGAATGGTGGGCGGCCATCCGGTTCCTCACCGAAGCCGGCGACATCACCGACGAGCATCGCCAGGAGTTCATTTTGGCGTCCGACGTGCTCGGGGCATCCATGCAGATGGTCACCGTCGACAACAAACTGTTCGGCGGGGCGACCGAGGCGACCG
>CAYPQR010000264.1:0-4882 GCA_964412865.1 uncultured Intrasporangiaceae bacterium | reverse complement strand
AGCCCGGCGCGGGCATCGATGAACGCCTGCACGCAGGCGCGCACGTCGTCGGCGGAGTGCGCGGCCGACATCTGGACGCGGATGCGCGCCTTGCCCTTCGGCACGACGGGGAACGAGAACGGGATCACATAGACGCCGCGCGCGAGCATCGCGTCGGCGATCTGCCCGGCCGCACGGGCGCCGTCCTCGCCCGGGAACATGACCGGGATGATCGGGTGGCTGCCCGGCAGCAGCTCGAATCCGGCCTCCTGCATCAGCTCGCGGAAGAGCTGCGCGTTGGCCTGCAGCGCGGCGCGGCCCTCGGCCGAGGTCGCGGCAATCTGCAATGCCTTGCGCGACCCGGCGACAACGGACGGGGCGACCGCGTTGGAGAAGAGGTATGGGCGGGCGCGCTGGCGCAGCAGATCGACGATCTCCTGGTGCGCGGCGACGTAGCCGCCGGACGCACCGCCCAGGGCCTTGCCGAGGGTGCCGGTCAGGATGTCGACCCGGCCCATCACGCCCTTGAACTCGTGGGTGCCACGGCCGCCCTCACCGACGAACCCGACGGCGTGCGAGTCGTCGACCATCACCATTGCCTCGAATTCCTCTGCGAGGTCACAGATCTCGTCGAGCGGCGCGTAGTAGCCGTCCATCGAGAAGACGCCGTCGGTGACGATCACGATGCGCTGTGCGCCGTCGGCGCGGGCACCCTCCAGCTGGTTTCGCAGGTCGGCCATGTCGGCGTTCTTGTAGCGGCGGCGCGCGGCCTTGGACAGCCGGATGCCGTCGATCAGCGAGGCGTGGTTGAGCTCGTCGGAGATGATGGCGTCGTCGGCGCCGAAGAGCGCCTCGAAGATGCCGCCGTTGGCGTCGAAGCACGAGGAGAACAAGATCGCGTCGTCCGTGCCGACGAACGCCGCAATCTCCCGCTCGAGGTCGCGGTGCTGACTCTGGGTGCCGCAGATGAAGCGGACGCTCGCCATACCGAAACCCCACTCGTCCAACGCATCCCGCGCGGCCTTGATGACCTCCGGGTTGTCGGCGAGGCCGAGATAGTTGTTGGCGCAGAAGTTCAGCGCATCGGCCGACGTGGTGGTCACGTGCGCCGACTGGGGCGAGGTGAGCTCACGCTCGTGCTTGGTCAGGCCGGCGTCGTCGATCTCCTGCAGCGTGGCGCGCAGGGCGTCCTTGATGGCATACATGTGTCTCTCCTCAGCTCCAGTCCATGACCACTTTGCCGCAGTGACCCGATCGCGCGGCGTCGAAGGCGTCCTGCCACTTGCCGGCCGGGAACCGGTGGGTGATGACCGAACGCACCGCGTCGGTCAGTGCCTGCGAGGTCTGCAGCATTGCGCTCATGGCATACCAGGTGTCATACATCTCGCGACCGTAGATGCCCTTGATCGTCAGCATGTGCGTGATGACCCGCCCCCAGTCGATGGGGTAGGGGTCCTTGGGCAGGCCGAGCATCGCGATGCGGCCGCCGTGGTTCATGTTGTCGATCATCTCGCTGACCGCGCTCGGGCTGCCGGACATCTCCAGGCCGACGTCGAAACCCTCACGCATGCCGAGGTTTCGCTGCGCGTCGCGCACGCGCGACTGCGTGACGTTGATCACCTGGTCGGCGCCCGCCGCCTTCGCCAGGTCGAGTCGGTAGTCGCTCACGTCGGTGACGACGATCTTGCGTGCTCCGACGTGTTTGGCGATGGCGGCGGCCATCACGCCGATGGGCCCGGCCCCGGTGACCAGCACGTCCTCCCCGGCCAGCGGGAACGACAGGGTCGTATGCGTCGCGTTGCCCAGCGGGTCGAAGACCGCCCCGATGTCGGGGTCCATGTCGTCGGAGTGCGCCCACACGTTGGAGGCGGGGATGACGACGTAGTCGGCGAACGCGCCGTCGCGGTTGACACCGAGACTGGACGTGTTGATGCAGAGGTGACGGCGGCCGGCTCGGCAGTTGCGGCACTCACCGCATACGACATGGCCCTCACCGGAGACGTGCTGGCCGACCGTGACGCTCGTGACCGCGTCACCGACCTCGACGACCTCCCCGAAGAACTCGTGCCCGATGATCAGTGGGGGATGCACGGTCGTGGCGGCCCAGTCGTCCCATTGCTCCAGGTGGAGGTCGGTGCCGCAGAGGCCGGCCCGCAGCACGCGGATCTTGACGTCGGTGGGGCCCGGGTCGGGTTCCGGCGCGTCGATGAGTTCGAGACCTGCCGCGGGATGTGTCTTCGCTAGTGCTCGCACTCGACCTAGTCTGCCTCGTGCACCCCGACGCCGTGGTGGCGGGTGAGAGACCCCGATATGCGCGAAGCTGCGGCCCGGTCGGACCGCAGCTTCGGAGGGGGAGTGCGCCATCCAGGACTCGAACCTGGAACCCGCTGATTAAGAGTCAGCTGCTCTGCCAATTGAGCTAATGGCGCAACGAGGTGAGACTTTAGCAGCACTTGCCCGCAGTCATGAAATCGGCTCCCGAACGCGGCGCGCGCCGGGCCCAAAGGCGCCGGTGCGTTGGATATGTTGCGTGGTAGACACAGGGTCGCACCCGACACAGGAGGGAGCGTGCGATGGCTGTTGTGCCAGACGTGGAGCGTCCGGAGGAGCTGCCGCAGGTCAAGGAGAAGCCGGCGTGGGGGCTGGCTTTCAAGCGCGCGGTGTCGAAGTTCAGCCGCGACCAGTGCACCGACAAGGCCGCCGCCTTGACCTACTTCTCGATGCAGTCGCTGTTTCCGGGGCTGATCGCGGTCATCTCGCTGATCAACGTCTTCGGCAACGGCAAGGAGACGACCAAGAAGCTGATCGACATCCTCGCGGGCATCCTCGGCAAGTCGTCGCAGGACCCGGGGCTGCAGAAGATCGCGACGTTCATCGACAACGTCAGCGCCGTCGGCGGCGGCGTGATCGCCCTGATCGTCGGCATCGTGCTCGCGCTGTGGTCGGCCTCCGGCTACGTCGGCGGGTTCAGCCGTGCACTCAACAGCATCTACGACATCGGGGAGGGCCGCCCCGCGTGGAAACTGCGCCCGAGACTGCTGCTGGTCACCGCCATCGAGGTCGTGCTGATCGTCGTGGTGATGATCGCGCTCGTCGCCAGTGGCAGCGTCGCCCGTGAGGTGGGCAGTCGCCTCGGCCTGGGCGAGGAGGCCGTGCGGGTGTGGGACATCGCCAAGTGGCCCGTCGTCGTGTTCATCGTGATCTTCATCATCGGGATGCTCTATTGGGCCACGCCCAACGTCGCGAAGATGAAGCGCGACATCTTCAGCTGGGGCGCTCTGATCGCGTTCGTCGTCTGGGTCGTGGGGTCGGTCGGCCTCGTGCTCTATGTCGGCTTCACCCAGGGTTCGAGCTACCAGAAGACGTATGGCGCGTTCGCCGGGGCCATCATCTTCATGCTGTGGCTGTGGATCACCAACAATGCCATGCTGTTCGGCGCTGAACTCGACGCCGAACTGATCCGCACGAGGCAGCTCCGGGCGGGCCTGGACGCCGAGCACATCGTGCAGCTGCCGGCCCGTGACGAGACCGGCCTGCAGAAGAAGGCCGCCAAGCAGCAGGCGATGGTCGACGCGGCGATCGCCCTGCGCGACGGAGAGACCGAGCAGAGCACCGGCGCGACGGCAGGCGCACTCGGCATACTGGGACGGCAGGACGACGCAGCAGCCGAACGGAAGGAAGACCCGGCAATGGGCACGTATGACGCGCAGGCGGCCCGCGAATCGGTGCGGCAGGAGCGGGTGTCCCGCCGGGATCAGGCGTTGAAGGACGCGAAGTCGGCGCGCAAGGTGCGTGACCGGCTGGAGCGCCAGGAGGCCAAGCAGAAGCAGAAGCTCAACGAGGCACTGCGCGAGGTCAAGAAGGAGCGCAAGGCCAGGGAGGCCGCGGTCACCGATGCGCAGCGGCGTGAGGAGATCGACCGGACCCGAGCGAAGTATGCGCCGAAGCGGACGCCGGCGCGCGACCAGCTCGATGCGGAGCACCGGGCTCGCCGGGCCGCCTGGGACGCGCAGCAGGAGGAGAAGCGGGCGAAGGCTGCGACCGCCCCGCCGAAGCCGCCGAAGCCGAAGAAGCCCAAGCGAGAGAAGGTCCCGGAGCCGAGCGTGTTGCGCGATCAGATGGAGCGCGACCGCGCATACCGCCGCAAGAAGTGGTATGCCGCACGTGGCAAGGATGTCTAGCCGTGTGAGGCGCTTCAGCGCGCGTCCAGGATGATGCCGCAAGCTTCGTGCGACCCTGCACCGCGATGAAGGACGGGAGCGCCACGTGAGCGAAGTCGAGCGCCCATCGGGTCTGCCGCACGAGACCTGGGTGTCGATCCGCGCGCACACGCGGCTGCTCGCGACCGGCGTCGCGCTGCTGGTGCTCGCCAACCTGCTCGGGCTGGTCGCGGTGACCCTGGGGCCGGAGGGCACCGGCGAGCTGCGCTTCGACATCACGCTGGCGCAGCACCGCGGAGCGTTTGCCGCCGACGCCGCCAAGGGCATCCACATCGCCTTGGGCATGACGGTCGCGCCGATCATCGTGCTGGTGGTGTGCGCGCTCCTGTGGCGGTGGCGCAGGTCGGCGGCGCTGATGGTGATCATCCTCACCGTCGTCGGCTGGGGGTCGGTGATCGTGGGCAAGGTGGCCTTCCGCCGTGAACGGCCGCCGACCGGCGTGGTGCACGCACTGGTCGTGGAGACGGGCGCCGACAGCTTCCCCAGCGGGCATACGGCATTCGCGGCGGCGCTGGTCTGCGCACTGCTGGTGGTGCTTCATCGGTCCGGGCGCGGCGTGGGCTGGGCCGCCGTCGGAGGCGTGGTCGTGGTGGCCGTGGTCGCGATGTCGCGGCTGGTCGCCGGAGCCCACTTCTACCTCGACGTGCTGGCCGCGCCGATGTTCGCGGCGGGCAGCATCCTGG
>CAYPQR010000263.1:0-4892 GCA_964412865.1 uncultured Intrasporangiaceae bacterium | reverse complement strand
GGTGCCGCCGGTGGCGACGGGTCGCGCCCGGCCTCGAGCGTCGCGATCTGGTCGCCGATCTCAGCCAGTTCACCGGCCAGCCGCTGCTCGGTCTGCTCGGCCGCCGCGCGGTCGCGGGCGGCCTGCTGGTGCGCGAGCGTGGCCGCCCGGTCGACGGCCGCGCGGGCGGGGGAGTCGCCCTCCGGTGACCGGGCCCACTCGCGCACGGCGTCCGTGAGCTCGTCGACCCCGGCCGGCACGGTCACCGCCGTCAGGTCGGCCAGGTAGCGGCGCACCTCGTCGGCGTGGAAGTCGATCGAGATCGAGACGGCCTCCTGCGCGGATCGCGCATCCTCGGCGCGGTGGGTGGCCTCCGCCTCCCTGGCGTCGAGCGCCGACCGCCGGGCCCCGGCGGCCGCATCGGCCCGGTCCGCGGCCTCGACCAGGCTCCGCACGTGGGTCACCTGCTCCCGGCGCCGGGTGAGCGCCCGGCCCGCGGCCTGCTCGTCGGCCGCCGCCGTCTCGTGCTCCGCCGACAGTCCCGCCGGACCGGCGAGGGTGCGCGCCCGCTCGTCGTGCCCGCGTGCGCGCGCCGCCGCCTCGTCATACCGGCGGGTCGCGTCGGCCGAGTAGGCGGCCCGGTCGTCGGCGGTCTCGCGGGCCCGGTCGGCGTCGGCCTGCGCATCCGCCGCCTGCCGCTGTGCCTCGTCGGCCGCGCGCCCGGCCTCGTCGAGCCGCGCGGCATCCTGCATCTGCGGGCTGTCCCGCAGCCCCTGCAGTTCGCCGTCGAGCGCGGTGCGTCGCTGCGACACCTCGTGTTTCCGGTCGTCCAGTGCGGTCACCTCGGCCTGCGCCGAGGTGAGCTTGTCCTGCGCTTCGCTCAGGTTGCGGCCGGCCCATTCATACGTGGAGTTGGCCTCCCGCATCGCGGTGGTGTGCCGTCGCGCCGCGACCTTCGCGTAGGCGCGGTAGTGCTGCAGGAACTGCTCGGCGGCGCCCATCGTCTCCTTGACCCGGGCGACGCCGACGCGCTCCTCCTCCAGCGACCGGAACGATTCGGCGATGTCGGCGACGACGGCCTGATCCAGCGGGGTGAGCGCCTCGGTCAGCGCGGCGGACAACGCCTTCTCGTCGGGTCGCTTCGACAGCTGCGGCTGGCGCAGCTGGATCAGCAGGTCGACCAGCGCGGCATACCGCTCGGTGCCGAGGTGGAAGAGCGCTTCGTCGACGGCCCGGCGGTAGGCCTCCTGGGTGTCGTAGACGTGCCCCGAGCCGGTGGCGTCGAGCTCGTCGCGCAGCCGCTCCTTGGTGACGACCACCCGGTCGGCCTCGATGAGGTGCAGGTCGCCGATGCGGCGTTCCGTCGTGAAATACCAGGTCTTGACGATGCCCCGCCCGGCGGCCGCCTTCAGGCCGATGCCGAGCGTGACGATGTGCTCGGTGCCGTCGGGGTCGAGCCGGCCGAACTCGACCCACGCGTAGCCGGTGCGTTCGGGGGCCTGGTGTGCGCCGCCGAGCAGCAGGTTCCACTCCATTCGCTTCTTCGGGTCGGCGTCCGGCTCGACGCGTCGCGGCACGGCGGACCCGTCGAGCAGGAACGGCAGGGTCAGCGCCAGCACCTTCGACTTGCCGGTGCCGTTGTTGCCGCGCAGCAGCAGCCGGCCGTCGTGGAACCAGAACTGCTCGTCGTCGTAGTAGAAGAGGTCGACCAGGCCGAGCCGCAGTGGCTGCCAGCGCTCGCGGGTCGGACGGGGCAGCGCGTCGGCCGCCTGCGGCGCCTGCCACGCGAGCTCGAGGTCGTGGCGTTCGTCGGCGGTCATCGCGTGCTCCTGCCGGTGACGGTGGGTGTGGTGACGGCGAATCGGCGCAGTGCGGGCAGCGGTTCGACCACGGCGTCGGCGCCCGACCCGGTGACGCGCACCAGGCCGAGCCCGACGAGGCGGTCGAGCGCCGCGGCGACGAGGCTGCGCTCCGCGCCGGGCTCACGGCTCGTCTTGCGCCAGTAGGCCTTGTGCTCGCGGGCCAGCCGTTTGGTCAGGCGCCACAACGCGTCGACCGGCTCGGGGCCCGTGGTGGCCAGGTGTTCGGCGAGCAGCAGCGTGGCGTGGCCGTCGGTGCCCTGCTCCGGCATGCGCTGGTCGGTGAGGTGGTCGTCGGGGTCGACCATCGCGATGCCCTCGGCACGCAGCTCGGGCACCAGGCCGGTCGCCTCGGCGAGCCGGCGGGTCAGCGAGACGCGCTGCCCGCTGACGAGGTATTCGCGCTCGGCCTCGGGCAACTCGTCGTAATAGACGACCGGGTCGCTGAGCAGCCTGCGCGAGATCGACTGCCGCAGGCGCCGTTTGCTCTCGTCGTCGGTGTAGGCCGGCGGCGGCTCGTGCAGCGCCGCCTCGATCTTGCCGATGTCGGGTTGGTCGCCGAGTCGGCCGGCGACCATGGCCGGGCTGTGGTCGGCCGCGAGCATCATCGCCAGCACCCGCCGGTCGACGTCATAGAGCGCGTCGCCGCCCGAGCTGATGTAGGACGCCTCGTCGCCGGCCACGCGCACCAGCACCCGCTGCGCGAGCAGCAGCCGGATGGCCGCCACCAGGTCGGACCGTTCGTCGCGCCCGGTGAGCGTGAACTCGATGTCGTCCAGCCCCGGTTGGCGGGCGGCGAGCACGACCTCCTCGGCCAGCCGGCCGAGCGAGATCTGCGGGTCGGACCGCTCCAGCACCGCCAGGGCGAGGCACAGCAGCACGTAGCGACGCCGGGTGAACGGCGGATCGCCGGTGCGGGCCCGGGCGGGATGGTGTGCGGCGACCGCGGCCGCGGTCGGGCCGTGCGGCACGTGCGGCGCGACCAGCCGGACCGCGTCGGGTTCGACCACCAGGCGCCAGCCGGCCGTGCGCGAGAGCCAGTCGCGCAGCGCGTCGGCGTGCCGCCGCGCCAGCCGGAAGAGGTCGGCGTCGGCGGTCGCGTGCAGGATCGGCCGCAGCAGCAGGGCGCGCAGCACCCGCTCCCGCTCCTCGGCGTCGCGGCTCTCCAGCGCGCCGGAGATGGCCGGGGCGAGGTCGAACCTGCCGCCGCTCATACCGAGACCTCTTGACGCTCTTCGGCCCGTCGTCGTTCGGAGGTTTCGCGACGCTCCTGCGCACTCTCCTCGGCGGGCGCGTCGAGCGACGAGGCGATGTCGACCAGGTGGTCGGGGCCGGTCAGGTCGCCGTCCGGCGTGTGGATCACGGCGATGCCGTCGGTCGCCGATCTGGTGAGGGTGACGGTCAGCTCGCCGTCGGACGTGTGCACCTGCGCGGTCGTCGCCTCCGTGCCCATCGCGGCCAGCGCGTCGCCGAGCAGGCCGAGGAAGAGGCGGAATGCCGTCGGGTCGAGCGCGCCGAACGCCGACAGGGGCTGCGGCCCGTCGGTCAGGATCCGGCGTCGGGCGGCGGCGGTCTCCTCGGTCTGTCGCCGTGTCTGCTCCCGGAGCATCGCCTTGGCCTCGGTGCGGTCGATGGTGCGGACGGCCCGGCCGCGGCGCTCATACGATCCGCTCTTGCGCAGTTGCGGGCTGATCTCCATCGGCGGCGCGTCGCTCCACGGCGTGGAGGTGCCGAGTTCGGCTGATTCCCAGGCGTCTTGGGTGGCCGCGGTGACGCTGAGGTGTCGCGCGGACGACAGTCCGAACGCGGACCGCCACAGGCGATGCCGGTCTTCGTCGGTGGGCAGTTGCGCGAACCAGCGGGCGAGGGTGAGGAAGTCCTGCCGCCGGTCGCTGGTGCTGCCGGCCTTCTCGTGCAGTGCGCGCACGACCGCCAGCAGGCTGGGGATCGCCGCGCGGGCGCGGGCGCGCAACAGCTTGGCCTCGCTGTCGCGGCCGGGGGTGCTGATGAACCAGTTGGTCAGCCCCGACCACTGCCGCAGCCACACCTGCCGAGCCGCCTCGATCGCGTCGTCCGACTCGCCGGGTGCGGCGTCGACGGCCTCGCGCTGCGCCGCGGTGGTCACCAGGAACGCCACGTCGTCATCGGCGAAGCCACTCAGCAGCTCGGTGATGGCCGCGCCGCGGGTGAGCAGGTCGTGGATGAAGCGCTCGAGGTAGTCGATCAGCTGCTCCTTGTAGGCCAGGAACGCCTCGACGTCGGCGTCGTGCAGGTCGATGGTGCGCTGGATCGACCCCATGAACGCGACGGCGTTCTCGGCGAGCTCCACGAACCGGCTGCGCAGCGACCGCATCGCCTGGTGGGTGCGCGCCGGGTCGGCGTCGTCGCCCGTGCCGCGCTCGGCGACGGTGTCGCGCAGGCTGGTCAGCAGCACGACGATGTCCTCCAGCGCGACCGACTGCAGCGCACCGCGCGAGCCGATCGCCTGGTCATACTGCGCGAGGGCCCGCTCGGCGGCCTCACCCTCGCGGGTCAGCTGATAGAGCATGCGGCGGCGATAGAAATCCTCCAGGGCCGTCACCCGGCTGGAGTCGGGAAACGCCAGCAGGTTGTGCCAGCTGGGCTGGGCGAGACGTTCCAGCGCGTCGCTGACCGCCTCGTCGGACACGCGCTCGCCCCCGTCGGTGGCGAGCGCCGCGCACACCTGATCGGGCCGCACGTGCACCGCGAAGCGCTCCTTCTCCGCGGTCAGGGCGCGCATCACGCGGCGGTAGAGCGGGGCGTTGGGCGCACTCAGATAGGCGAACGGTCCGTAGCCTCCGGAGTCGTCGTTCGCCGTCTCGGGCTCCGGCGGTGTCGCCGGTGAATCAGGCACGGCCCCGATGATGCCACGAGGGGCTGACATGGGGTGAAGCCATCACCGGTCGGATGACGTCGGGAGTGGGCAGGCTCGCCGCAATCTCGTCTCTGACGCCTTGCGTTGAATAGACATTCCCGGAGTTGTGCTGCGCTTCCAGCCAGTCCCAGTAGCCCGGAGCAAGATCGAACGAGTAA
>CAYPQR010000262.1:0-4895 GCA_964412865.1 uncultured Intrasporangiaceae bacterium | reverse complement strand
TCGGCGACATCGCAATAGTTGGCCTCATTCTCGAAAATAGGGCCAGATACTGCGATCTCGCGTTCGATTAAGACGCAAGAGTGCGATCTCGCGACTGCGGCTACGCCGGCTGACGGTCGCGCGGATAGATCATCACGTGCACCGGCTCGACGTCCTCGGGCAGCCACTCGGTGCGATAGCGGCCCACCTCCAGCCAGCCGCGGCGGCGATAGAGGTTCAGCGGTTCGAGATGGTGCGGGACGACGTCGAGCACCGGCGCACCGCCGTCGCGCAGGGCCTCCTGGGTGGCGGTGCGCAGCAGCGCCGATCCGATGCCCCGCCCGGCCAGACGGCGGTCCGCGAAGAGCACCGAGATGCAGCGCAGCATCTCGACGGGCACGCCATGCGCATCGGACCACATACGCCCCAACTCGTCATCCTGCACACGCTGCAACGCCACATGCCCTGCGACGGCGCCGTCGACCTCGGCGACCCATGCGGCCATCTCGCCGTCCCGGCGGATGAACTGCTCGACCGGCATCGACGGGGGCCAGTGGAACGGGTACTCGGTCTCGGGCTGCTGCCGCTGCAGTATGTCGATGAGCGCGGGCAGGTCGTCGTCGCGGCGGCTGCGGATGGTCACCTCGGTCACGCGGTCACCCTACGTCGGCACCTGCGACACGCTGATCGCCGAACCCCCATTTCGTGCCTGGGCACCGCATACTGGGCCTCAGGCTCGGTGACCGGGCCGTCGGAGGGAAAGCAGAGGTTGGGCATGGATCCACGCAAACTCGTCAGTGAAGCGGTCGGCACCGCACTGCTGGTGTTCATCGGCGCCGGTGTCGCCACGATGTGCTTCGGATTCGGTCTCGCCGGGCAGAGCCCGGCGGCAGGCATCGTGGCCACCGCGCTGGCATTCGGCCTGGTGATGCTGATCCTCGCGTATGCGATCGGGCCGATCTCCGGCGCCCACATCAACCCGGCGGTCACGATCGGCTTCCTGGCGTCCGGGCGCATCTCCCCGCTGGAGGCCGTCGGTTACTGGGTCTCGCAAATCGTCGGAGCGATCGTCGGGGCGGGTGTGCTGCGTGCCGTGGTGGCCGGCAGCCCCGGATATTCCACGTCGAAGATCGGACTGGGCGCCGACGGATACGGCTCGGCGTCGATGGTCCACCTGAACGCCGGTGGCGCGTTCCTCGCCGAGGCCGTGCTCACCTTCTTGTTCGTGTTCGTCGTGCTGGTCGTCACGCGCCGCGCGGCATGGCCGCAGCTGGGAGGGGTGGCCATCGGTCTGGCGCTGGGCACCGTGCACCTGCTGGGCGTCGGACTCACCGGCACGTCGGTCAACCCCGCACGCAGCATCGGCCCGGCCGTGTTCGTCGGCGGTGACGCCCTGAGCCAGTTGTGGCTGTTCATCGTCGCGCCGCTCGTCGGCGGCATCGTCGCCGCCCTGCTCGGCCTGTTCCTCTATGGCCGCGAGACGGAATCGGCCGCCGAAAAGGCACAGGAGGCACCGGAAGCCGGTTGAGACACCGACACCCGAGGGGCTGACGGGGGCAGACGCATGACGTAACGTGAACGAGTGAGCCTTCAGCGTCAGGACATTCACACGGTCGGACAGTTGCGCGCCTCCGGGCACCGGCAGCGCACCCTGCGGCAGGAGATCCGGGGCAATCTCGTCGATGCCCTGAGGCAGGAACGAGACCCCTGGGAGGGTTTGCAGGGCTTCGAACACACCGTCATACCGCAGCTCGAACGGGCGCTGCTCGCGGGCCACGACATCGTCCTGCTCGGCGAGCGAGGGCAGGGCAAGACCCGGATCCTGCGCACCCTGGCGGGCCTGCTGGACGAGTGGACGCCGGTGATCGAGGGATCGGAACTGGGGGAGCACCCCTACGAGCCGATCACGCCGGCGTCGATCCGCCGGGCGGGCGAGCTGGGCGACGACCTGCCCGTCACCTGGCGGCACCGCAGCGAGCGGTATGCCGAGAAGCTGGCGACCCCCGACACGTCCGTCGGCGACCTCGTGGGAGACGTCGACCCGATGAAGGTGGCCGAGGGTCGCAGCCTGGGTGACCCGGAGACGATCCATTTCGGGCTGATCCCACGCGCGCACCGGGGCATCGTGGCGATCAACGAGTTGCCCGACCTGGCCGAGCGGATCCAGGTCGCGATGCTCAACGTCATGGAGGAGCGCGACATCCAGGTCCGCGGCTACACGCTGCGGTTGCCGCTCGACGTACTGGTCGCCGCCAGTGCCAACCCGGAGGACTACACCAACCGCGGCCGGATCATCACGCCGCTGAAGGACCGCTTCGGCGCGCAGATCCGCACCCACTATCCGCGGGAGGTCGAGGGCGAGGTCGCGGTCGTCCGCCAGGAGGCGGCGCTCGTCGCCGAGGTGCCCGAGTTCATCCTCGAGATCCTGGCTCGTTTCACGCGTGCGTTGCGCGAGTCGAACGCCGTCGACCAGCGCTCCGGGGTCTCGGCGCGGTTCGCGATCGCCGCCGCCGAGACGATCGCGGCGTCCGCATTGCACCGGGCCGTGCAGCGAGGTGAGGACGACCCGGTCGCGCGGATCGTCGATCTGGAGACCGCCGTCGACGTGATGGGCGGCAAGGTCGAGTTCGAGACCGGTCAGGAGGGGCGTGAGCGACCGGTCCTGGAGCACCTGTTGCGCACGTCGACCGCCGAGACGGCCCGGCGTCTGCTGCGAGGCATCGACTTCGCCCTGCTGGTCGACGCGCTGGACGCCGGTGCGCAGGTGACCACCGGCGAGGATGTCACCGCGCAGGAGCTGCTCGCCGATCTGCCCCTGCTCGGCGAGTCCGATCTTTACGACAAGGTCGGCGAGCGCCTCGCCGCGCGCACGGCCGGCGAGCGGGCCGCCGGCGTCGAATTCGCCCTCGAGGGCCTCTATCTCGCGCAGCGCGTGAGCAAGGACACCGACGAGGGCGGCCACACCACCTACGGATGAGGTGAGCATCGGTGACCGGAAACACGTCGCGTCACTCCCGTTATGGCAGGTATGCCGGCGGGCCGGACCCGCTCGCGCCCCCCGTCGACCTCGGCGAGGCCCTGGACGCCATCGGCGAGGACGTCATGGCCGGCTACTCGCCCGAGCACGCCATGCGCGAGTTCCTTCGCCGGGGTGGTCGCGACCAGGTCGGGCTCGACGAACTTGCCCGGCGGGTGGCGGAACGGCGGCGCGAACTTCTGCAGCGACATAACCTGGACGGCACGTTCGAGCAGGTGAAGGAGTTGCTCGACAAGGCCGTGCTGGCCGAGCGCAAACAACTCGCCCGTGACCTCGACGACGACGCACGGTTCGCCGAGATGCGCATGGAGAATCTGCCGGCGTCGACCGCGGCCGCCGTGAACGAACTGTCCGACTACGAGTGGCGCAGCGGCGAGGCACGCGAGGCATACGAGCAGATCAAGGACCTGCTGGGACGCGAGGTGCTCGACCAGCGCTTCGCCGGGATGAAGCAGGCTCTCGAGAACGCCACCGACGAGGACCGTCAGCGTGTGCAGGACATGCTGCGCGACCTCAACGAGCTGCTCGAGGCCCACGCACGCGGAGAGGACACGGACGAGCAGTTCCAGCAGTTCATGGCCAAACACGGCGACTTCTTCCCGGAGCAGCCGAAGAACATCGACGAACTCATGGACGCCCTCGCCAAGCGCGCCGCCGCGGCCCAGCGCATGCGCAACTCGCTGAGCCCGGAGCAGCGCGACGAACTCGACCAGCTGGCCCAGCAGGCCTTCGGCTCGCCGGACCTGATGGAGCAGCTCGCCCGCCTGGACGCCAACCTGCAGTCGATGCGTCCCGGCGAGGACTGGACGGGGTCACAGGACTTCGAGGGGGAGCAGGGTCTCGGCCTCGGTGACGGCACCGGCGCCCTGCAGGATCTGTCCGACCTCGATGCGCTGTCCGAGCAGCTGTCGCAGCAGTATGAGGGCGCGCGGATGGATGACGTCGACCTGGAGGCGCTCGCGCGGCAGCTCGGTGACGAGGCGGCCGTGGATGCCCGCACGCTCGCCGAGCTCGAGCGTGCGCTGCGTGATCGTGACTACCTGCACCGCGACGCGCAGGGCGACCTGCGCCTGTCACCCCGCGCCATGCGTGAGCTCGGCCGCACCCTGCTGAAGGATGTGAGCACTCGCCTCACGGGCCGGCAGGGATCCCGTGACGCCCGCCTGGCCGGTCGAGCCGGGGAGCCGACGGGGTCGAGCAGGGCCTGGAGTTTCGGCGACACCGAGCCGTGGGATGTGCCGCGGACGATGCTCAACGGCGTGCTGCGCCGGGCCGGAGGCGACGACCGCCGGCTGGACATCAGCGATGTCGAGGTGCAGGAGACCGAGGCGCGCACGCAGGCAGCCGTGGCGCTCTTGGCCGACATCTCGTTCTCGATGGCGATGGACGGCCGCTGGGTGCCGATGAAGCGCACTGCCCTCGCGCTGCACCATCTGATCTCGACGAGGTTCCGCGGCGACGATCTCGCGCTCATCGCGTTCGGCCGGCACGCCCAGGCGATGGACATCGACGAACTCACCGGGCTCGCACCCGAGTGGGACAAGGGCACCAATCTGCACCACGCGCTGCTGCTGGCCGGCCAGCACTTCCGGCGCCACCCGAACGCCCAGCCGGTGCTCCTGGTGGTGACCGACGGCGAACCGACCGCGCACCTCGAAGAGGACGGCCAGGCGTGGTTCTCCTACCCGCCGCATCCGCTCACCATCGCGCACACGGTGCGTGAGATCGACCGGATCGCCCGGCTGGGTGCGCAGACGACCTTCTTCCGGCTCGGGGAGGACCCCGGCCTGGCCGAGTTCCTCGAGCGGCTCGCCCGGCGCGCGGGAGGCCGCGTCGTGGCGCCCGAGCTCGACGAACTCGGCGCGGAGGTCGTCGGCGG